>JANZQE010000055.1:0-4206 GCA_038040705.1 Clostridium sp.
TAATGCTACTACTACTTCGCACCACATCTCACAGAACCATTCAATAACGGCTACAGTACCTAGCTTTCACCACCCTAGATTCGCTTAAACTAAATTCCATTATTTACTCTTTCTGCTCACTGATATTGTTATCATAGTACATCTTTAAATAACACTTGTCAACAAATATTAGAAAGTTAACAAATTTCAACCCCCTATATGTTGAATATTGTAGAACGTTTATTATTAATCACACCACAATACAACAAATAAAATGATATATTTATGATATAATAACAAATGTGGTAATTATTTCTTTTGATAGGAATAAATATTAGCCTTAAATCATATATATAGTAATCAAGCTTTTTGCGGAGTTTGGTTAAAAGAATAAACGGAATCATGCTCATTAATATTTTAGCGAGAGGGGATTATATGGAATTAAATACGTTAGAACGAGAGATGCTAATTGACATTTACGATGCTGATAATTTGCCAGGAATGTCATTTGAAATTGAAAATTATAAATTAACAGAGGAAGATGAAAAAGAAAAGAATCAAGAATTTGCTTTCTATTTAGGCAAACTAAAAAAATTAGGCTTTATAAAATATAAAGAAGATGATGCCTTTTCAAAAAGTGGAATTCGTAGCATAAAATATAATAATAATGTAACTATTGTTTATGAAGAAAAAGTGCACATAGATTACAAAGGAACAAAATTAGTAGAGCTTTATAATTACAACAATGCAGAGAGTCAAAAGGAAATGTTCATATGTAGTTAGAAAATTTTTAAAAGAATAATAAAGCAGCACTAATACTCACAGGTATTAGTGTTGCTTTTTCATCTTCATCATAAAGCTTATTTTCTCTATTCTGCGTCGTATTTGACTCCTATTTATCCGTTTAGCAACCATTTAAGTACCAAAACCCCCTTATCTTGTTGTTTAGTTGAACTAATAATACTGATCACCTTATTTTCTGTATCATACCCCATATCTTTAAGTATTTCGATATCCTCCGCATTTATAGCATACACTGCCATTTTATTGTCACTTGCCCTAGCTTTAAGCTTTTCATTTTTTATAGAAACTAAATTTAGACTGGGAGTATTATCTAGTCTTAATAATATATCTTGCTGAACTAATGTTTCAAATATATTTTATCCATAATTACAATAGCCTGTTTTCTTATTTCCCCCTCTTTAACGACTACACTTGTAAGCTTATTTTCTAAATTGCTCTTCATTGTAGCATCTATCCCATTACCAATCATAGTTAGATTAAATACATAATCTATTTTTGTAAGTTGACTATGTATTAGTGAACCTACTATAGATATAATTACTAATGTCCCTATAATATGCAGTTTGTAATAATCCCAGATATATTCAGCTTTCTTTTTCTTGCTCATGCTTTTTAAGTCAACCATAACCCTTACCCCTTTAAATATTCATTTTTGCATATAAAAACTACTGAAATATTTATATATATTTCAGTAGTTACTTTTACTATTTTAGAGAGTTTTTATTTTAGATCACTTATGAAATTCGGAAGATCAAAACAGGATTTCGCAATTTCCTTTGTTAAATAACGAGTTTCGAGTGGCAATCTATTTACGTCCATATTAATAGGATTGTAAACATCTGAAGCCATAGTAAAACTCCATAAACCTCCTGGGTAAGTAGGGACAAAGGCTATATATGTGGTTACAAATTTAAAGTTATTCTTTAATATCTTTCTTGTATTCTCGATTATATTTCGATGAAGCATTGGAGATTCACTTTGACATACCATTACCCCGTCAGAATTCATTGATTTCTTTACGTTTTTATAAAATTCTTCTCCAAACAAATCCTTAGCTGGCCCTTCCGGATCAGGTGAATCAACCATTATTACGTCATACTTAATATCAGTAGTCTTTACATATTCAACACCATCTCCGAATTTAAAGTTGATTCTTTTATCAAATTCAGAAGTCCCCGTTATTAGTGGAAGAAATTTTATGCATTCTTCTGTTACTAGTTCGTCAAGCTCCACCATATCGATTGTTTCAAGTTCTTTATATTTTGATAGCTCCCTTACTGCTCCGCAGTCTCCTCCACCAATTACCAATACATTTCGTGGATTTTTATGAGTAAGTACTGGAATATGAGTAATCATTTCATTATATATAAAACCATCTGCAGAAGTCGTCTGCATTACTCCATCAAGCACAAGACAGGGACCAAATGCTGCAGTATCGATCAAAGCTACCTCTTGATAAGGGGATTTTGAATATGAAAAACATTTATTTATTTTATAAGTTATTTTTAGATCTTTTTTTTCAACTTCAACTTCCTCAAACCATAGTTCATTATCAATTTCTTTAAAATACTTTGGTAATTCGTTCATTTTCATAATAATTCCTCCAATATAGTAAATATTTCTATCTTTTATGTTATATTTTTTATCAATAAATTTGTTTATTCCAATTATATCATACATAATTTAAAATTCAACTTGAATGTACCAGTGTTTCATTGCGCTAACAAAGGAGATAAAGCAAAGCTTTATCTCCTTTGTTAGCTTTATATAGCCATCCTTTAAATAGCTTTATTATTCATTAATAATATTTAATGGGATACATGATTTTTAGTAGAAATGCAATTTATTTATTCAGACCATCATATTTTTATAAAAATAGTAAAAGATAGCTTAAGGAATAATTATTCGAATTTCAGCAAAGAATAAATAAATAATTCACTACGTAGTTTTAATAACTATGTATTGAATTGTTAGTATTTATGTGATATATTATTAATATATATTAGATGAATAAACCGAATCAATTTATACGTTATAATTTAATTTTATGGAGGCTAATTATGGAAATAAAAGATAGTTACATTTTTATAACATTTGGTGATTCTATTACAAGGGGAATTATTTACGATGATATAAAATCTAAGTATACACCTTCAAAAGAAAACTTTACTAGCATCATTTCTGATAAAATAAAAGGTCAAGTATACAATGCCGGTAAATTTGGTAATACCATTATGCGTGGTGCAAGTAAAATGTATAATGATGTGATCAAAAAATCACCTGATGTTGTTTTAATAGAATTTGGCGGTAATGACTGTGATTATAATTGGGATGACATTGCTAAAAATCCTGACATGGAATACAAACCCAATACTGATATTTCTACTTTTCGCGAAACACTACTTTCAATGATAGACACATTAAAAACTAATCATATACTCCCTATTCTTATGACTTTACCACCACTGGATCCACTAAAATATTTTAAATGGGTTGCAAAAGAAGATTCTTCTGCAGAGCAAAATATTTTACAATGGTTAGGTACAAAGGATAATATTTTTAACTGGCATAATTCATATAACAATATAATCACTGAGGTAGCTAGTGCAACTAATACTGTACTTATAGATGTAAGATCTGAGTTTTTAAAGTACAGTGATTACACCCAGTTTTTATGTAAAGATGGAATACATCCAAATATCGGTGGTCAATCATTAATAGCAACTGCAATACTTAAATTTATGGATGATAACTATAATTTTTTACTACAACCTTAAATCTGTAACGTTGTGTCCCCTCTGTTGTTGTTAAGTAAACTTAAAATTAAACGATAATAGAATTAGATAAGTTAATAATGACAAAGGGGGAAGTATTTAAATATATGAATATCATTGGAACTAAAGAAACTAACACCTCAAATTATGCCATTACAAATGACACAAAAAAAGTAGTTGCAAAAAATGATGGAAGTAATGATCATTCAAAAATCCAAGGAGTAACCCAAGATTTAAAAACTGATACATTTGTTAAATCCACACAAAAAGACGAAGCAAATTCTACCTATAAACCTGTAAGAAAAAAACTTTCTACAGAAGAAGTTAAGTCTTTAAAAGAGGAACAGGCAAGTTTTAAAACAGATCTCATAAAAAAATTCATACGGGATACAATAAATAGTCAGAATGGACTACTTGGAATATCAACCGAAAATGAAACTGAGGAAATGCCAAAAGAAACTACGAATTTACTTACTAAAATATTTGGTTCAGTAGAAAATGCATACCCTCAACTGGCAACAACTCCAGAAGGAGCTACTAAAGCAATAGAAGAAGGTGGCGCATATTCTATAAATGTGGTGGCAGATCGCATAATGACTATGGCAAAAGCTATAGCTGGAGATGACCCTAAAAAATTACAACAAATGAG
>JANZQE010000056.1:0-3274 GCA_038040705.1 Clostridium sp.
CATTTTTAAGCAACAAAGATTGCCGTACTTCTCACTTCATTACTCTAGTTTTTAGCTATGTTTCTAGATAAAGTAAAACTTGTCCACATACGTTCCCAAATTTTACTACGGGGTCGTACCAGCCAACTATAAAATGTAAATGAACTATATATTGAGACCTCTGCATTAAAATGACGGTTTTCATTTGAATAATCTTAAATGCCTCACAAATAGATTGCTAACTAATTATTTCATCATTAAAAGGTACATTTTTCATGGCAAGATTAAATAAGAACGGATACTCCTTTTTAATATAATCCATGTATACTAACCATTCTTCTGAAAGATATTTATACACTCTTATAGCGTCTGCTCTTAGGTGAATCATATCAGCCTCACTTAATGTTTTATTCCTATTTCTAAATTTTATTTCGTGATACAAATGATTAATTGCTTGTATCAAGTCTGTAAATGTATCATGCTCAGTTAAATAAGGATTTTCTAAGAATTTAATAAAAATACCTTTATTTGTTTGTAGAAGTTCATAGATGTTATAAATATCTTCTATTCCTATTTCGATGTTATCCTTATGATTATCAATAGCTTTTCTTAAACTTTTAAAATCATTATCAAAGGTTTCATCTATCTCTGATATTAAACAGCCTATTTCACAGCAATTTTTATCTTTTGAAGCCAGTTTGCACAAAAGCTCATTTCCCACCTCTTCAAAAAATATTTCAATTAAGATGTTAATCTTCTGACTCTTTTTTCTATTGTCTCTTTTCTCTAATATTCGATCAATAATTACAACTGTAACTAACACTTCAATTGGGATAAATGCTAAGTCTTCAGTCATAAATAATAATATATGGTGAAGATATTTAAAAAGAATAAAGTTAGTGAAGTATAATAAAAACGAAACTGCTAAGAATAATATACTAAGTTTTAAAGTACGTCTATCTTTTTTCATATAAATCCTCCCCTATTTTTTCTTTGTATTTTTGAAATCTTAATTTCATCTTCACATAAATAATTTTTAACAACAGTTACATCCGTTTTCTTTGGTCTAATTACAATTACATTAGCTGAAGCAATAATATGTTTATCTTTTACTTTAAATACTCAAGCATATTTTCACATCATCTCCTAATATAAATCTACTATCTAAGAATACAATAAACTCATTATCAAAACAAGTTTAAACCCTGATTTTTTTGTCCATCTATGCGTCAGGATTCCAACTTGCTAAAATTTAAATTCACCTAGAACTTCCGTACGCCGTTGGGTACCCCCAAAAGGACCAGCTTTGGCATTAGCATCTCTTAGTTTTAAAGGATTTGAGAAATCACCCCATACAGCTATACGATATATCCGATGGAGAACTAACGCAGTTATTGATGGTATTTATGGAGATGAAACTGTAAGACTTATTAAGAAATATCAGAAAAATAATAAATCTTCCACCAAGAATTAATTCTTAGTGGAAGATTTTCACTATGCTACATCAACTATATTACTATCAGTAGTAACTATTTTATCATCTTTCTTGCCAATTAAGTTACCACTAGCAACACAGCTTGTCTGTTTCACTTCCAATCTGTGTAAGGGGTCAGACCCTTGTCAAAAGCTGGAACAGTTTTTGTTGCTATGAATTTAGTATTTTTCTAAATTCATAGCTTTTTATTTTAATTATTGTTGTGTCTCGTTATTTAATAGTTCCTCTATAACTTTTTCATCTGCTACATTTAACATTTCCTGAAAATTGCATATCCATACCACAGACCTTTAAATATTATACTATTTTCTTTTTAAGCAAGCTTACCATTAAGGCCGCTATGACTGTTCCAATTGCGATAGCTACAAAGAACAATACTATATTGCTTGTTGCACCTAGAACTCCTACAATTGGGCCACCATGTGGTACTGCATCTGTTATCTTAAATATCATTCCAAAAGCTCCAGCTACAGCTGAGCCTACAATAATACTTGGTAGTGCACGTTTAGGATCTGCTGATGCAAATGGAATCGCACCCTCTGTTATACCTATCAATCCCATTAATAATGCTGGAATACCAGCTGCACGTTCCTCTTCATCAAACTTATCTTTGGCTATTAAAGTAGCTAATCCCATTGATAATGGTGGAACTGGAATTGCACAAGCTACAGCTCCCATGATAAGAGGATTTCCTGCTGCTATTGAAGCTACTCCAAATAGGAATGCAACTTTATTAATTGGACCACCCATATCTACTCCTACCATTGCTCCTAATATTAAGCCTAGGATAACACTAGTTGATGGATTTGCTGCTAAAGAATTTAACATTGTTTCAAGACCTGTCATTAACCAAGATATTGGAGCTCCCACTACTAATATTAATAAAGCCGAGATTACACCAACACCTATTATAGGAATAACAAATATAGGCATTATTGCTCTTAATGCTTTTGGAACCTTCCAAGTATTCATCCATTTAACTAAGTAACCGGCCATAAAGCCAACTAAAATTGCTCCAAGGAATCCTGTCCCTGCTTCAGTTCCAAGAATAGCTGCGCTATTTGCAACTTGAGCACAAATCATAGCTGGTGCTAATGCCGCTCGACCCGCAATTGAAAAGGCAATAAATCCTGCAAGAATTGGAATCATTAAATTAAATCCTATTACTCCAACTTGAAGCATTCCGTCCCAGAAACTTCCTGGCTCTACAGCCATTCCAGTTGGACCAGCTGTTCCTCCTATAGCAAGTGCAAGAGCTATAAATAATCCACCTACTACAACAAAAGGAATCATATGAGATACACCATTCATTAATTGTTTAATTCCTGATGATTTTCCAGAAGCTTGATTTTGTAAATTGGAGTCTTTATTGCCCTTCATAACCTTCGCTTCTAACATTTGCTTAAATACATCATCTGGATTTTTTAAAACTGATTTAATAGGTACTTCTAAAACCTTTTTTCCTGCAAATCTTTCTTTTCCATCAATCTCAACATCAGCTGCAATAATAACATAATCTGCTTGTGCTACATCAGTAGCAGTTATTGCATTTTCAACTCCTGCTGAACCTTGAGTTTCAATCTTCATTTGATAACCTAACTTCTTTCCTTCAATCTCTAGCTTTTCAGCTGCCATATACGTATGAGCAACACCTACTGGACATTTTGTTACACCAACTATTTTCATTTTTATTCATCCCCTATTTTATATTCTGAAAACTAAATTAATTGTTTATAATAATATTATGTGGTTGATTTTGAATTTTATAATTGCTATTAAGTGACGAAGCTCTTTACTTTC
>JANZQE010000057.1:0-7870 GCA_038040705.1 Clostridium sp.
ACCCAAGTCTAACTAAAGGCAAAATTACTCATATATATTTTAATGATATATTAGTACAGTAGGTGAAGAAATGGTAGATGGAGAATTTTGGATACTGATTTTTAAAATTATAATATTCTTGCCCTTCATATTAGTTTTGATGTACATATCTTTAAAATACGGTAGTACAAAGCTTCAAAAATTGCAAGATGGTAAATATATGAAAATATTAGATAGGGTCGCACTATCTAAGGATAACAGTGTTGTGGTTGTAAAAATTGGTGCAAAAGCATACGCAGTATCTTCTAGTTCCCGGGAAATACGTATACTATTTGAATTGCCACCTGAGGAAGTTATTGGCATTGAAAGTAGTAAAGAGATACCCCAAATAGAAGATATGAAGAACTTATTTAAAAAACATATTTCAAAAAAGGATGTTAAAGATGAAAATAAAATATAAGAATGTGTTTATTTTTGCTTTGGGGTTACTTGTAATAGGGTTCGTTACAATAAAAGTTGTAAGTGCGACGACGTTACCGATACCTAAAATTAATATTTCAGTTGATAATGCAAATACGCCAGCTGAATATGTTGATAATATTAAGCTGTTAATGCTTCTTACAGTACTTACACTATTACCTTCAATTATTATAATGTCTACAAGTTTCGTAAGGATTATTGTAGTGTTATCCCTATTTAAGAGTGCTATAGGTGTTCAGCAAGCTATACCAAAAGAAGTTATAGTTGGACTTGCATTATTTTTAACATTTTTCACTATGGCACCAACCTTTACAAAAGTAAATACCGAGGCATTAACGCCTTATCTAAATAATCAAATAACTCAAGAGGTAGCCATTGAAAAAGGGTCAGGTCCTATGAGGGATTTTATGTTAAGGCAAACAAGAACAAAGGATTTAAAACTCTTTTTAGAAGTGGGACAGAAAGAAGATACGGTCCAAAATGAAGTTGACGCTGATGGTAATGAAATACTTATAAATGGTAAGCCTAAACTTACCTATGATAAAGTACCTCTATATGTGGTGGTTCCTTCTTTTATAATAAGTGAACTAAGGAGAGCTTTTGAGATGGGATTCCTTTTATTCATACCGTTTATTATAATAGATATTGTTACGGGTAGTATACTTATGGCTATGGGAATGATGATGCTACCACCAGTTATGATATCGCTTCCTTTTAAATTATTGTTATTCATTATGGTAGATGGATGGAATCTACTTGTAAAGTCACTTATTATGAGTTTTAGTTGAGGTGAATTAAATGACCGAAAGTATTGTGTTAACTATAATAAAAGATGCTGTTCAAACAGCAATATTGGTAGCTGGTCCAATTCTACTTACAGCTACTTTAGTAGGGCTATTAATAAGTATATTTCAAGCCACTACTCAGATCCAAGAGCAGACACTTACTTTTGTGCCAAAGCTTTTGGCAGTAGCATTAATGGGACTATTAATGGGTAGTTGGATGCTTCACACGATAGTTGCTTTTACAACTAGAATTTTTGAACTTATGGCTAATATGGGAGGCTAGGTGGAAATATTTTGACAAATACAGCTTATTATTTAGGCTTTATAATGGTACTCCTTAGAATATCTGGATTTTTTATGAGTACACCGATTTTCTTCCCTAAATTTTCCCCACCGATGGTAAAGGTTGGATTTTGTGTTATGTTCACCTTTTTAATTTTGCCAGGTGTTAATTATGAGAATGTAAATTTAATTGATAATAACGGTACGCTTATAATATTTTTTATATCGGAGGTTATCACTGGTTTAACGCTTGGGTATTTAACAAAGTTTTGCTTTTTCTCAGCACAAATGGCCGGTCAACTTATGGATTTCCAAGTAGGATTTTCTATGATGAGCATATTTGATCCTGTATCTAATGAAAATGTTACGCTACTAGGAAGGTTGCTTTATTGGACAAGTATAGTGATGTTTTTTGTTGTGGATGGCCATCATATGCTAATAAGGGCTATTATTACATCTTTTAGTGTAGTGGAAATTGGAAAGTTTATACTCTTCCAAGAAACAGCTATGATGATGATAAGTGTTTTTATTCAGTTTTTTACACTAGGACTAAAAATAGCAATACCTATTATTTTAATAATTATAATAACAGATTTATGTATGGGGCTAGTATCAAGAACGGTACCATCCTTAAATATTATAATTTTAGGTATGCCAATAAAAATATTAGTTGGCCTCAGTTGTTTTGTTTTAGTGTTACCGGCTGCATTAAAGTTAATAGTAAATTCTTTTTATATTATTCCAGATATAATAAATGAGTTTTATAGGTTAATACCGTTACTTATTTTTATTTCAGCGGATAGCGGCGAAAAAACTGAAGATGCCACTCCTAAAAAGAAAGCGGATTCTAAGAAAAAGGGACAGGTAGCAAAGAGTAAGGAGTTATCTTCTACTTTTACTCTATTAACGGTTACCCTTGTAATGATTATGTTAGGGTCTTATGCACTAAATAGCCTAAAGGGTATATTAAGTCTTTTTCTTGGAAATTATTTAACTTTGCCTCTTACTGAATATACAGTAAGAACTGTACATCTTACGGCTATAATAAGGTTTGGACTTCTTATTTTACCACTTGTGGTGCCCATTATGATTATGGGGATTATTGCAAGCTTAATACAATCTGGTTTCATATTTACAGGTGAACCACTCAAACCTGATATAAAAAAGTTAAATCCTATAAGTGGATTTAAAAAGATTTTTTCTACAAGGTCTCTAGTGGATTTAGTGAAAAACTTATCTATAGTGTCCACTATAGTATATGTAGCCTATGATTTTGTTAGTAATAATTATTTGGATATAATGAATTATGGAAGCCTTAAAGTAGAAGCTATTTTAGTGGTTTTTGGGAAATTAGTTTTAGAGATATTTTTTAAAATAGCTATACTTATGCTTATAATATCTGTAGCAGATTTTGCATACCAGAAGTACAAGCATAGTAAAGAATTAAAAATGAGTGTGCAGGAAATTAAAGAAGAATATAAACAGCAAGAAGGTGACCCACTGATTAAATCTAAAATAAAACAAAAGCAAAGAGAAATGGCATCAAGTAGAATGATGGAGTCAGTTCCAGATGCTACTGTGGTTATTACAAATCCAACACATATTGCCATTGCAATAAAGTATGATGGAGGAGGAGAAGGTGCTCCAATAGTAGTAGCCAAAGGTGCAGATAATGTTGCCATAAAAATAAAAGAGATTGCTAAGGGAAATGATGTCCCTATTATTGAAAATAAACCACTAGCGAGGTTAATATTTAAGGAACTCGAGATAGGATCTGAAATTCCAGCTGATATGTATGAAGCTGTGGCAGAAATACTAGCAATAGTATACAAATTAAACAAAAGAAAGTAGTGGATGATAACTGTGGCTGAAAATACAAAGTACAAATTAAAAAATAATTTAGATGTGTTAGTTGCATTTGGTGTAATCGGCATTGTTTTAATGATAATTATTCCATTACCACCAAAGCTTCTTGATGTAATAATAGCTCTTAATATAACACTAGCAGTTGTAATTTTACTATTAACAATGTTTACGACAGAAGTTTTGCAATTTTCAGTTTTTCCAACATTACTTCTTATTACAACACTTTTACGACTTGGATTAAATATTTCATCTACAAGGCTAATACTTACAGAAGCTTATGCTGGGGATATAATTGAGGCTTTTGGTGAGTTTGTTGTTGGAGGAAATTATGTAGTCGGAATAATTATTTTCTTAATAATAATAATTATACAATTTATAGTTATTACAGCAGGTGCTGGTAGAGTTTCTGAAGTTTCTGCTAGATTTACACTAGACGCTATGCCGGGCAAACAGATGAGTATTGATGCTGATCTTAATGCAGGTGCTATAACTGAAGAAGAGGCAAGAGGGAGAAGAACAAAACTCCAGGATGAAGCTAGTTTTTATGGAGCTATGGATGGAGCTTCAAAATTTGTAAAGGGAGATGCAATAGCTGGTATAATTGTTACTATAATCAATATTTTTGGTGGGATAATTATAGGTGTTGTAATGCTTGGAATGCCGATTTCCGAGGCTGCCTCCACTTATGTTAGGCTTACAGTTGGGGATGGCCTTGTAGGGCAGATACCGGCGCTTTTGATATCGGTTGCTTCTGGTATTCTGGTTACAAGATCTGGTAGCACTACAAATTTAGGAACTCAAATAACTTCGCAGCTTACTGCTTTCCCAAAGGTTATTGCACTGGCATCAGTTGTATTATTAGTTTTGGCTGCAATTCCAGGCATGCCTCACACTGTTTTTATTGTACTTGCTATAATTACTGCAACAAGTGCATATTTCCTATTTAAAGATGAAAAGGATCAAAAGATAACTAGAATAGAAAATGATGAACAAGAAAATTATGAAACTGAAAATAGGGAACCTGAAAATGTAATGAATCTCATTTCGGTGGAGCCAATGGAAATAGAAATAGGATATGGACTCATTCCATTAGCAGATGAAGCTACAGGAGGAGATCTACTTCAAAGAATTGCCTCGGTAAGAAGGCAGTGTGCTCTAGAGATGGGGATAGTTGTTCAGCCCATTAGAATTAAAGATAATTTGCAACTTAAAACAAATGAATACGTAGTTAAAATCCGCGGAACTGTGATAATTAAAGGTGACTTAATGCCAAGTATGCTCCTTTGTATTGACCCGAGTGCCGAAGATATTAACGTGCAAGGAATTAAAACCATTGAACCAACATTTGGGCTGCCTGCAGTATGGATAAATAATGACCAAAGAGAAGATGCAGAAATTAAGGGACTCACAGTGGTGGACCCAACTACGGTAATGGTAACCCATTTAACAGAAACTATTAAGAGTCATGCCTTTGAACTCCTAGGTAGGCAAGAAACTAAGCTTCTAATTGACTCCGTAAAAGAGAAGTATGATACTGTCGTTAACGAACTAATTCCAGATCTCATGACTATTGGCGAGATACAAAAAGTTCTTCAAAGTTTACTTAAAGAAAGAGTAGCTATAAAGGATTTGGTTACAATTTTAGAGTCCTTGGCTGATAATGCTAGGATAACTAAGGATATAGAAGTATTAACAGAATACGTACGTTTTTCACTTGGAAGAAGTATTTGCAATGGACTTGTTGATGACAATGGAAGTATCACAATTATGACGCTTTCCCCTGAAGTTGAAAATGTTATTTCGTCAAACATACAAAAATCCATACAGGGGTCTTTTCCAGCAGTAGATCCAGATACTACAGGTAAGATATTAAATTCTATAAAAAATAATCTTAGCGCAATATATTTTCATAATAATCAACCGGTAATATTGGTATCTCCAAAGATAAGACCTGCATTTAGACGACTTATTGAAATGGTTTTCCCAAGTATTACAGTTCTTTCTCTTAATGAGATACCAAATGAAGTGGAGATTAAAACTGAAGGAGTTGTGGCTCTACAATGATTATAAAACGATATGTAGTGAGTAATATGAATGAAGCTATGACAAGAATAAGATATGAACTAGGTATGGATGCGGTGATTATAAGCCAAAGGAAAATCCGTAAACCGGGAATAAAAGGTCTATTTTCTCCAAAGATTGTTGAAGTAACGGCCGCGATTGAAAATGAAATAGATACGGAGAAGCAAAATGTAAAAGATAGCATTGACGCAATTAAAAAAGTAGTGCAAAAGGAAAGCGAAATTATTCCTATAAAGCCCGTAATACCTATAGAGCCTATAAAGCCAGAATACGATAGTAGTGATAATTACTCAAAACACATAATGGATGAAATGAAAGAAATGAAAATTATGATTAATAAACTAGCGAAGGCAAGTTCGCTTGCAAATTCTAGTAAACAGGAAAGTGCTTGCAGTAATGAGTCTAAAAACTCAATCGCGCAAATATTAGAAGATAATGATGTAGATGGACAAAATATTGATTATATATTGAAGAAAATAAAGGACGTTTACGTACAACCGACTGGAGTTGAATCAAGCGAGTCTGAAATTACAGAAATTGAAAAGACAAAGCTTGTATTAAAAGATATGATTAATGTTTCTAAACCTGAACTTCAAGGTAGAATAGTCCTAGTAGGACCTACAGGAGTAGGTAAAACTACAACTATTGCAAAACTTGCAGGAAGGCTTGCCCTAGTTGAGAAAAAAAAAGTAGGATTAATTACTGTAGATACTTATAGAATAGGTGCAGTAGAGCAGCTAAAAACTTACGCGGACATTATGAACATACCTTTTAGCGTTGTATACAATATGAATGAGATGGATAAGGCAATTGAAGGTATGAGTGATTGCGAGGTAGTATTAATTGATACCACAGGACGTAGTAGTAAAAATAAAATGCAAATTTCTGAACTTCGAACATTTGTGGAAAAGGCAGACACAAAAAATATTCATTTAGTTCTAAGTTCTACAACAAAGAACAAAGATCTCAAATATATTATTGAGGGATATCAAATTTTACATTATAATAGTATAATAGTAACTAAATTAGACGAAACTTCCACCTATGGTTCCATACTAAATATATTAGAACTTGCAAAAATCCCTTTAAGTTTTGTGACAACTGGCCAAAATGTGCCTGATGACATTAAAGAGTTATCTGAGGATAAACTTGTTAGTCTTATATTAGGAGAGGATACCATATGTTAGATCAAGCACAAAGACTAAGACAAATGGCAGTTCAAAGTGATGATAAAAGTGACATAAGCAGACCTAGAATTATAACTGTTACCTCTGGTAAAGGTGGAGTAGGTAAAAGCAATATAGTAGTGAATTTATCTATTGCACTTCAAAAGATGGGTAAAAAGGTTATGATTTTTGATGCCGATATTGGTATGGGAAATGATGATATTATAATGGGCTGCACTTCTAAATATAGTGTTTTTGATGTTATAAGTAAAGGAAAAGAAATTCAGGATGTTGTACTAACTGGACCTTTTGGTGTGAAACTTTTAGCGGGTGGCTCAGCACTTACAAAAGTTGAGGATTTAACTGAATCTGAAAGAAATATGTTTTTAAATAAGCTTTCAGCTTTAACAGGATTTGATTATATAATAATGGACACTGGTGCTGGGGTAAATAAAAGCGTTCTGGGCTTTATTGCCTG
Organism: Clostridium sp.; assembly: GCA_038040705.1. Classification (GTDB taxonomy): domain Bacteria; phylum Bacillota; class Clostridia; order Clostridiales; family Clostridiaceae; genus Clostridium_AD. The sequence continues at coordinate 7,119 of JANZQE010000057.1, forward strand.
CTCAGAAGACTTGGTAATAGTAACTACACCTGAACCTACTTCACTAACTGATGCGTATAGTCTTCTTAAGGCTGTCAAACATTTTAATATTAAAAACTCAGCTAAGGTTATAGTTAATAGATCCCTAGATAATAAGGAAGCTGACATGACATATAATAAATTTAATAATGCTGTAACTAAGTTTCTTTCAATGAAGCTAGAGTATTTAGGTAAAATAAGTGAAGATAAGAAATTAGCTTATGCAGTAAGATCGCAACAACCTGTAATTATAAGTTACCCGTATTCTGAAGCAGCCCTGGATATAAATAGGATTGCAAGCAAGATTGAAGGCGCTATCCACAAACCAACTGGTATTGGAGTAGAAGGTTTATTTAAAAAAATCTTCAGCATTTTTTCATAAGGAGTTGATGTAATGACTAAAGGGGACCTTACCATTAATAAGAAGTTAGAAATAATAGTTGACGAAAAGTATTTTAAGAGCAATATACAAGATTTAACAGAGATTTATATAGCGATTAGTATTCCTATTAATTCAGGAGAATATCTCCCACTTACCAAGGGAACTATAGTAGATGTGGTTTATTATGAAGAAGATAATCTTTATAAATTCCAGTCAGTAGTTATGGGTCGTAAATTTGAAAATATACCTATTTTACTTATATCAAAACCTAGAGAAATAAAAAGGATTCAGAGAAGGAAATATGTTAGAGTACCTATAATAAGTACAGTTAGATATAAAAATCTTAAAAATG
>JANZQE010000058.1:0-10092 GCA_038040705.1 Clostridium sp.
CAACACTATTTAAACACTTTTTAAAAATTTAACAATCTCCAAATGTCCATATCTGGAAGCCATTTTAACAGCCCGATTATCATTATCTGAAGGATCAACACAATCTAAACTACATAAAAATTTAACAATTTCCAAATGTCCATTTTGAGAAGCCAATATAATAGCAAAATTATCACGAGCTGAAGGGTCAACACAATCTAAACTACATAAAAATTTAACAATTTCCAAATGTCCCTTACTGGAAACCCATAGAATAGCAAGATTATCATTAGCTGAAGGGTCAACACGCTTCAAACCACATAAAAATTTAACAACTTCCAAACGTCCATTATTCGAAGCCCATATAATAGCCCAATTATCACCAGCTGAAGGATCAACACAATCCAAACTACATAAAAATTTAACAACATCTAAATGTCCATATCTGGAAGCACATCTAACAGCATCATTATCATTAGCTGAAGGGTCCACACAATCCAAACTACATAAAAATTTAACAATTTCTAAATGTCCATGAAAGGAAGCCCATCTAATAGCATTATTATCATCATCTGAAGGATCAACACAATCCAAACTACATAAAAATTTAACAATCTCCAAATGTCCATATCTGGAAGCAAATATAACAGCCCAATTATCATTAGCTGAAGGGTCAACACAATCCAAACTACATAAAAATTTAACGATTATTAAATTATTAGACTGTATATAATTATATAATGAATTTTCATCAACTAATTTCTTAGATATATATTTATTATTATGAATTATACAAGTATCTAAATCAGTATGAAAAAAAATTAAATCAATTAATTCATTTGCAATCATTTTTTTTATCTATTCTTCAAAAGCAAAGATGATCAACACTATTTAAACCTTTTAAAAATTTAACAACCTCCAAATGTCGTCCATCCATTTTGGGAATCGGTTTTTGAATCAATACAATCTAAACTACATAAAAATTTAACAACTTCTAAATGTCCATTCAAGGAAGCATATATAATAGCCCAATTATCACCAGCTGAAGGGTCAATACAATCTAAACTACATAAAAATTTAACAACCTCTAAATGTCCCTTATAAGAAGCCATTTTAACAGCATAATTATCACCAGATGAAGGGTCAACACAATCCAAACTACATAAAAATTTAACAACTTCCAAATGTCCATTCAAGGAAGCCATTCTAACAGCCCAATTATCATCAGCTGAAGGGTCAACACAATCTAAACTACATAAAAATTTAACAACTTCCAAATATCCATTCGCGGAAGCCATTCTAACAGCACAATTATCATTAGCCGAAGGGTCAACACAATCCAAACTACATAAAAATTTAACAACTTCCAAATATCCATTCGCGGAAGCATGTTTAACAGCCCAATTATCACGAGCTGAAGGGTCAACACAATCCAAACTACATAAAAATTTAACAATTATTAAATTATTAGACTGTATATAATTATACAATGAATGTTTATCAACTAATTTCTTAGATATATATCTATTATTATGAATTATACAAGTATCTAAATCAGTATGAAAAAAAATCAAATCAATTAATTCATTTGCAATCATTTTTATTTAATTGATTATTTAATAATCTCTTATTTTTGTTAATTTTATAATGTTCCTTTATAAATCGAAATTGACTAGCTCCAAAATATGTTTCATCCATTTCACAACCAATATAACGTCTATTTGTTTTGAAACACGAAATATGAGTTGTTCCACTACCAGCAAACGGATCAAAAACTATATCTCCTTCATTACTATGTTTCTCTACAAGAGTTTCAAACATTGATAAATTTTTTTGAGTAGGATGAAATCTTACACCTTTCGTATTGATATTAGGATAAACATATACACCTTTATCATACTTGCTATTAAATGTTGGACATCCACCTTTAACACAACTAATAGCAATTTCCTTAGCATTAGATAAATAATTACGAGAACTATTAATAGGCTGTGGATTTGTTTTAATCCAATCAATAATTCTCAATTGTTTAAAATTATATTTTTTCAATAAATCATGTAATAATGTAATTTTCCAACCATCAAAAAATATTATACATGTTGCACCCTTCTTCATTACTCTATAGAATTGTTTCACCATCAATTCCATATCATCCATTGTAAAATCATTATCCCAATCACCAAAAGAAGTTTGTGTTGCATATTTTTTTCCATATATTGATCCATATAATAAATAATCATCCTTTTCCTTTTCAGAATATAATCGATCATTATGACTTGATAAAAATTCATTCCATTCATCTATAGATTTTGTAGATCCATTCTGTATAGCTTCATAATGTTTTTGCATACCAGAATTTTTTGAAATCATATATGGAGGATCTGTGAGTATTAAATCAACACTCCCATTGGGTACATTAAATATAAATTTTTTGGAATCAACCATATTAACATCATCGATAAATGATTGTTGTTGTTTTTGAAATCCAATTCGTCTCATAAAATATTTAGGATCAAAATAAAAACAATTCTCCTTGATATTTTCATTAAATGGAGTATCATATATAATTAAATCTTGAGTTTTAGAATATTTTTCAATAATAGGATGAAGATATTCTAAATTAAAAGCACCATAATACACACCATTCTTTTTTTCAGTATTGGTATTGATTGATCGTTTACGGAGATTACAACCATTACATAATATTTGAAAATCATCAGATGATGGATGATTTAATTTTGGATAAAAATCATTCTTATGATCAACAACTAATTCACTTGTACTACCACATAATAGACATTTATTAATATTTAGGTTTTCCTTTATTGATTTTGAAACTGTTCTTGATATAGGTTTTTCGATATTTAATCCATGAATATATATTCCATGAATTTTTTTTCCAGTAGATGATGATTCAATATTATTAAACATAAATTCAAAATTAGTCTTATCTTCACATTCACCATATTGACGACGTTGTGAATTGCTATATACTACAGAATAACAGAATAAACTTCTACACCAACGATTACCAACTCCATTCTTTCCAATCGATAATGTAGAAATACCCTCTAATTCATGTCTTGTTACTATTTTTGTATAATTTTTAGATAATTCTTTAACAAGCTGTATTAATGTATCATTATTAATCATATTTTAAATTCCGAAACTTTTTGAAACTTTTTGAAACTTTTTGAAACTTTCAAAAATTGCCTTTATTTTTTTCTACTATTTATAAAGAAAAATAGAATCATAAATAAAAGATCAAAAATGGTATTATTTGACTTGAATCAACAAAATAAAAATAAAAATAAAAATATATTATGTTATCAGTGTAATATATGCAATAAAACAGCTGTTCGTAATGAAAATTTTAAGAGACATATGATTACCCATTGTAAAGACTCTTGGAAACATAAATGTTCAATTTGTGATAAAACTTTTAGTCGATCAGATTCATTGAAAAGACATGTTGATAATCATTTTAAATATTTAGAATTATAATAAATATTATGACTCAAATATAAAGTTCATCAATAATATAATTAAGAAAATCATCATATTCTTGTGCCTCTATCCTAGAAGATTCTCTAAGATTAATAATATTCCATTCATTATCCTGACGTTCTAATTCATTACTTATTTCTATTTCTTTATTATCCATTAAGGCGTCATATGTTTGTTCCAATTGAATGTCGTTTAAGTTTTTCATTTTTTTTTTAATTACTTTTGGCTCCATCGTATAATTATTTATTTGACCGCTTCGCTTTAATTCTTCGTAAATATTTCTTCTCATCAATCTTCTTTTATTTTTAGCAGAAACATTCAAAAATCGTTTCACGCGTTGTACTTTAGTTCTATGATCAATGAAAGATGTATCCATTGTTATTTTTACATGTGAAAATAATAAATTTTTTCTTATAATAAAATTTTAACATTATGGATTAATTTTATAAGAATCCCAATTTGTTTCTGTAGCAAGTGTGCCTAAAAAGAAAACACTTAATCTTCTCTGAAAAGGGTTTCCAGAATTTGCAAATCCTCTAAAAGATACCGTAGTCCCACCAGGAAAAAAGGTTGCGTAATTTCCACCAAAAACAGTATTAAATTCACCACCTCCTGAATATGTTTCACCAAGACTAAATTGATAACCTCCTAATGTTTCAACAGCAAATCTAACAGTTACATCCCCACCTACTCCTGAATTATAGTTTACTATCAATAGCAGAAGTCTATAGTTACGAGCAACAGTATATCTCCCAACAGGAGCACCAGATTCTCCTATAAGATATTTAGCCCATTGAGTACTATCTGTTGTCGATGATATAGTAATTTCTCCAACAGCACCTAATCCATTTACACCACCACTTACAGCAAATGTTGAATTGATTGCTCTCCATGTAGTTGTAGTCACTGAAGGTGTTGTTCCAGATAATGGTACAATTCCAATTTGAGCATCTAAATTTCCATCCAGACCATATATAATAATAGCTGAAATTCCTATACCAGCTCCTCCATCCAAAGCGCTTGTTGAAACAATAGATAATGTTGTACCAACTGCAACATTAGTCCATTGTAGGTTGTCAGTATTATTTATATCACGATACACAGATGTCATTGTAGTAGAGTGACCACCTTGATTAATATTTTCAAAATTACTATCAAGATAAGCAAGCATTTTCATATCTCCATTTAAACGTGCTGTTGTTACTGCTGTTGTATTAGCTATAGTATTGGCGTCAACCGCTGCAGTAGTTAAATCAACCGCATCTGTCGTAAGATCCACAGCAATAGTATTTAAATCAACCGCCGCAGTAGTTAAGTCAACAGCATCAGTCGTTAAATCGATCGCGGTTATTATACCTTCTTGTGATGCTATTATATCTGAATTGGTGTATTCAAAAGATAATGTTGATGGATTAAATTTCATACCATCATACGTTATTCCGTCAATAATTGGATCATCACCAGAATATGTAATATCAAAGGTCTTTTTTATTGTTGTTTTTGAATCATCATGATATACAATAACTTGTGTAACTCTATCACTACCATCAAATGTTACAGATTGTGGACGATGAACAGCTTGATTTATATTTCTATTTACGCTTTTTGAATTACTCATAATGTATATATATGTAATATAACATTATAAAAAAAATTTATAAAAAATTTATAAAATGTTCAGATACAGAAAAATACTTATATTAGATTCTTTTAATGGAAAATATTTAATAGAAGAAGCTGAATGGAGAGAATTTGTATATATTAATAATGGTAATGACCATCCTGATCCATTCCCTACATACAAACAATTACGTAAAAATTTAGGATTTTTTCAACAATTAAAATTCAAAAAAAGATATAATCGAAATACTGATCATTATATTCGAGTTTCAGTAATTAAATCATATGGTGTATAAAATTTAACAATTCTAATGATCTTCTAATAATGACATTGATAGATTCACAGTATTTGTTGCTGTTGAAAATGCTGTTAGAATAATAGCTTCACTTTGAAAAAGTTCTATTTGTCTATCAGAATCATAAGTAACATCAAGATTTCCATTTTTACCAATAAAAAATTCATCAATAATATTACCACCAGTATATGTTAATGATTCCGTATCAACTATACTTATTGACTCTAGTTCATTTACATATTGATTATTTGCATAATCACCTGTAGTATTTGCTGATAACGTTGTAGGATTTTTTATCATTTTAATTAAAACTGCTCTATTCCCATCTGCTGCACCTGATAAATGATTTATTAATATTTCAGATTGATTAACATATCCATTAATTGAATGTCTATCATGAACTACCAAAACTACTGTTTCAGTATTTGCAGCAATAGTTCTTTCATTTGATATTGCATAAATAGGTGTTTTAACATGTACAGGACCATATGTCCCTCCCATTAGTCCAGAAACTGATACAGTCATTGCTGTTGTGGATCCTACTGATGATAGAGAAACTTCTCCATACATATTAGGCTGTGATAAAGATACTCCAACCCCAGTATTTGCAGTTTGTATACTATGAACAGTTTCATATTTACCATCACGAGGATTTAAAACTCGAAAATCAATGTTACCACCACCCAACCAACTATATTCAATTTCATAAGTATTGAATAATGTTGGATCTAATAAAGTAATCATTTCACTATTACTATTCCAATCAGCTTGACTTACTGTAGTTTCTGTCACAACAACACCAGCTTTTGTTCTAGCAAAAGTACCTGTAGAAGCACCAGTAGATGAATAACTAAATGTTCCTGTTAAAGGACCAGCTATGATATCATTAGAGACAAATGTTATAGTATCATTCACATGTTCTACATCCCATCCAGCATATGTAAATATTTCTAATTCATGTGCTGTAAATGATAAAGCTCCACCTGCATTAGATAGTGTAACTGCAAATGCTACACTATCTAATGTAACAGTTGCTGTTGCTGCTCCAGTCTCTGCTGCTGTTATAGTCAATGTTCTAACTTCCAAATGTCCATCCGTTAATTTTCGAATTACGAAATCAGTTCCAACATATGCAAATGATATTTGACTTCCTTCATTTGATAATCCACCATATTGCAAAGAATTTGCTACTGGAGTAGCAAATGTCATTCCAAATCTTATAGAATTTGATAATCCTGGTCGATATTTTAAAACACGAGCACTTCTTAAAGTTGCAAATGAACCAGAACTTGTTGTAATATCTAAACTTATTTCAACACCATTAGAAGTGTCTGACGTTACTGTACCACCAGTATCCGTAATTGTCGTTATACGTTGTGAATTCAATATCCCATATGGTTGAAAAACTTGAAAAACAGGAGTAATTGTAACCATCTTTGCAGATCCAGTTATTTGTTGAACATTATTCTCAGATGACATTTTAATAATAATAATAATAATAATAATTAATTATTTTTTAAATAAATTTTAAATCATATAAAGGTAGAAGTAAAATATCAAATTTTGGAAAATAATTATATCGATTTAACACATCTAGCAATTGATCAATGGACAAAATTGATAGAATTAATTATGAAAAATTTAATAAAATACCAACTATGAAAGAACCTAAGATAAAACTCGAAAAAGCAAAACCAGAAAATCATAAAGCTGATATGAATAAAAGATTGGATGATATGAATAAAAGATTGGATGATATGAATAAAAGATTGGATAAGATTGAAAGTGGTTAAATACTTGAAAAATTATATAAATAAATAAAAAATGATTCTTAATATAATAATAGAAATAAAAAAATTTATTCAATCATTTGAACCCCAACAGGTTCGCTCATATAGTCACCATACAATTCTCGAACTTCTTCTGGATTTTTACCAATAATTTTTTTACCAATGACGCTACAAAGTAAATGTAACAAATCCGTAATATCCAAATAATTTACAGCCATCAAAAGACGAAATCTTAATTCAATAGTCATTGAATTTGTAAACTCATCATCCCATTCAGAAATATGTTTAAATCTTTGTACAGTAACCGTATCCACTTCGTCTGATGGAATAATTTCGTCGTCAACATGATGAGTACAATATTTTATAATATAATCCATCATTTCACTATCAATGGGTAATGGCATATCATCAACGTCACAATCTCCAATACAATCACGAATTACGTTTGATCGTTTAATAATTTTATAATCGATTAAATAGTCTTTATCATCGCTGGTGGTTAATGTAATCATTTTCGGGGTTTCTGTTTCGGAAGTCATTTTTTTTGTTTTTTTATTATTATTATTATTATTAATATAATAAAAACTATCCTATTTATAAATGAAATTTTTGATAACAAGCACAGATGATAATGATTCATCAAACACTGCTTATAATTTCACTATCCATGAATTATATCATATGCAATTAGGAAAACAATTACAAATTAAATCTTGCACCATCAAATATGATGACCCAACGGTATTATCTGATCTACCAGATATGTTGTTAATAACTTTATCAGGTATAGTTGGGTTAACATCATCATATACATCCAATGGTCATGCATATCATATTGCAATACCATTGGATGTATTTAACTCTACTGGAACTGTTACAAAAATATTTCAACATTTCAATGATTATGATGTGAATCAAACACAAAATAATGGAAGTAGAATTGCGCGTATAAAGGTAGAAGTAAAATATCAAACTTTGGAAAATAATTATATCGATTTTACATATTTAACATATCTAGCAATTGAATTCAATGTTTGACAAATTTGATAGAATACCAACTGTGAAAGAACCTACGCCTACGCCAATGGAAAAGATAAAACTTGAACAAGTTAAAGCTATGAATAAAAGATTGGATAATATTGAACAAGAATTGGATAATATTGAACAAAAGATGAATAAAAGATTGGATAATATGAATATAAGATTGGAAAATATTGAATTCAATTTGGAAAATATGAATAAAAGATTGGAAAATATGCATAAAATAATAGATTTATTGTATGAGTCTTGATTTTATATTCAAGTATAGATATTTTGATAATTTCAATTGTTTACAATAATATTCAAACCCTTCTCCAATATCATTTTCTGTTGCAATAAAAATAAATATAGAATTAATCATTTTATCCAATGACAAGTCTAATACTCTACTAGAAGATTTTAATAATAAATCCATTTTATGTGCATAATTAAATGGTAATTTATATAATTCCACTAATCTGATAAATCTATCATAAAAAGAAATATCTATATTCACATCAAATGGTCCAACAATCTTAATACCCATACGAAATTCTTTAGAAGTTATTTTATATATTTGACATAATTCATCAATTGTTCTTGGTGTTTTACAAATTATCAACCCATAATAAATACAAACGACAAATATAATACGACGTCGTCTACCTTTAAAATTTTTATTCAATTTTCTCCAAATGTCAAATATACAAACTTTTTGAAATGCAAATAAATTTAATTCTGTGCATATTTCAAGTAATTCATTTAATATATTTGATGATAATGGTTTTATTATATCTGGTAAATCAATAAGTACTAATGAATTACAAAAATTACAAATAATTGGTTCACCCTCACATTCAAAATCACAAGTACAATCCATTTTAATAAAATTCGTAATGAAAAAAAAAATAATAATTATATAAACTGCTTATATATATATAAACAATGAATGCATTTATTATTGGATCATTATCCAGTGTTGGAACAATATTTTACATAACTCGTGCTTACAAAAGTAGTACATACAATGAACCAACATTCTTACCCATAATAATACCAATGGTTGTAATAATTACAGGAATTTTCAATATTGTCAATGCATCCAATATATTGCATCCCATCCTCATCGGATTAATAGTTGCATTTCTATTTTCAAGCTATGGAATTTATATTGGATTACCTGAAAAAATATTTAACGTTACACATTCACAGGCAAGATTATTTGCATCAATGTATTATCCACTATTATTCATTATCCTAAGTATTATAAATAAAAATATTATCATCTAACATATAATTTAATATAACCCAATCATATGTACGAACATCCATGTAGTGTCTATAATCTTCAGATGATGACTTAAATTTCATTTTTATTTTGAAAATTTTTAAATATTTTGAAATATTTTTTATAATTTTTTTGAGAATATTTTTAAACATCAAAAATAAGCATCAAAAATAAGCATCATTAATCATATTATCTAATCATGTAATAAGCAGTCCTAAATTTTAATAAATAAGATGAATTTTGAAAAATTATAAAAAATATTAAACAAAATGAATTTTTTTCAACAAATCAATAAAACTCCGAGACCGATCCAAGTCAAAGCATCCAATGCCATGGAGAAAAACGACCGAGGTATCCTAAACATTTTCTGCGGTGTAGGCAAGTCATTGATTATCTTAAGTCATATTTATGATACATCAAAGGATACTATTTCAATTATTATAGTTCCTTCAAAAACATTAGCTAATCAATTTGAACAAGCACCTGCTAATGACCAATAAACTACCCTGTCTGTGGATTGCTGATTACCAATTATATGTCCATCTTAGAGCTTCAGTAGGTCAAGCATAAGTCATATTTTACCTTCAAGGAG
>JANZQE010000059.1:0-5371 GCA_038040705.1 Clostridium sp.
TGTTACACCATAAATTAACGGTTCACCTACACCTAAGAAACCTGCAGGCAAAGCACCTGTTATAATTTTACACAAACGCTTATTGTTTAGTTTTTTAGCTTTACGATAAATTGCAATTGCAGCACCAACTTGCCCAGCTCCAGCCATAGCTAATACTGGGAATAAACTAACGCCACCCATAGTTTCAAGTTGAACTACATAAATTGGGATTAACCCATGATGTAAACCTAATAAAACCATTGGTAAGAATAACGCTGCTAATACATAACCACTAATAACACTTACTACAGGATTAGCAGAATCAACTAATAAACTTAATAGAAATACTAACCCGTCTGAGAAAAACCCAGCTACTGGCATTACTACAAAGACAATTAAAATACCTGTGATTAATAATGATAAAAATGGAACTAAGATTAAATCTAAGACATCTGGTATTTTCTTTCTTAAAGCTTTTTCTACTTTAGATAATAACCATACACCAAAGATAACACCAATGATACCACCTTTACCAGTAGTTAATGTTGATTCAAGAGGTACTGTTTCATTGTATAAATTAATCATTTGAGATATACCTACAATGTTTCCACTAATTGTAATACCACCAATGATACCACCTAGTGCTTCTGTAGCACCAAAAACTTTTGCGGAATTAACACCTGTAAATAATGCAAAGTATGCATAGAATGCTCCACCTATTAACTTAAAGAATAAGATAATAGTTTCCCAGAATGAACCAGCAATTACACCATCTGCAGATAATTGTGATAACAATGATCCAAAACCATTAAATAAACCAGCCGCGATAATTGCAGGAATTAATGGAATAAAGATAGCTGAGATTAATTTTAAGAATCCCTTTAATCCCGATTTTTTTTGGTTGCCTTTCATTTCTGCTTTATTCGCTTTCCAATCATTTTCAACAACTTCAGCATCTCTGTCAAGACCAAATTCTTCAATCATACTGTCTGTTACTTTTTTAGCAGTTCCAGGTCCAACAACTACTTGATAATTATTATCTTCTACTACAACTCCTAATACTCCTTCAATATCCTTAATTGTTTCTTTATTAATAATTGATGAGTCTTTAATATTTACACGAACTCTTGTCATACAATTAGTTGCATTAATGATATTTCCTTTACCGCCTAATGCTTGTATTATTGCTTTCCCTACTACATCATACTTCATTTATAATATCCTCCTTTTCTATATATATTAAACATTATTTCTAACGCACTAATCTATCTATGTAACCATTTGCCTTTTCTAATTGTGATTTTGCACTTTGATGATTACAATCTAATAAAATCATTACAATTGCTTCTTTAACACTATTATTTGATTCAATTAATTTTTCTTTAGCTAATTCTTCACTACAATCTGTTACTGCACAAATAATATTAATTCCTCTTTGAATAAGCTTTGCATTACTCATTTTGACATCAACCATATAATTTTTAAATACTTTACCTTGATTTATCATTGATATCGTACTAATCATATTTAATACTAATTTTGTTGCTGTACCGGCCTTTAATCTAGTTGAACCAGTTAATACTTCTGGTCCTGGAACAATTTCAATTGTACTTTCACAAATTTCTTTAATTTTACTATTATAATTACAAACAATTGCTCCTATCTTACAACCTTTTTCTTTAGCGTAATTTAAGCCACCAATAACATAAGGTGTTCTACCACTTGCTGCAATTCCAATAACAACATCTTTGTTAGTTAAATTTATTTTATCTAAATCCACTCTACCAAATTCCAGAGAATCTTCTGCACCTTCTTCTGCCTTAATAAAAGCATTTTCTCCCCCAGCTATTAGCCCTACTACTGTATTATAATCAACACCAAATGTTGGTGGACACTCAACCGCATCAATTAAACCTAACCGACCACTAGTTCCTGCCCCCATATAAATAATTCTTCCCCCATTGCTTAGTGCATAACTAGTTAATTCTATTACCTTAGTTATATTTTCATATTGACTTTCTATACATTTAACTGCTTTTACATCTTCCTGATTGAATAATCTAACTGCTTCTAAAGCATTTAAAGAACTTAAGTTCTTTGAGTTCTCATTAACAGTCTCAGTTGGCATCTCACTTAAATCAATCATATTATCACCTCCTACAACCACATAATAAACTATATCGTTTACAATTTCAATAAAACAAACAACAGTTGAAACAAAGTTTCAGATGTTGTAATAATTATCAATTTATTCTTACTTCTTTCTTAAGCATTCTACTAGTCTCTAAGATGTTCTTTATCTTAATATCATAAACTTCTTTTAAGTATGAATGATATATAATATCAATCATACTTAGTTGTGATATACGACTACTTGAAGCTGAAACTCTAAGCTCTTGTTCAAAAGCTGGTACATATAAAACATAATCACTTAAATCAGATAAATCAGTTCGACCATATTTTACAATAGAAATAATGATTCCATGATTCTTCTTGATATTTTTAGCCATTTTAATTATTTCTTGTGTTTCACCAGAATAAGATATCATTATTGCTAATTCATTTTCACCTACATTGCTACTTCTTATAAGTTGTAAGTGCGTATCTTCATAGAGGGATGTCTTCTTATTAACTCTTTCTAGTTTCATCTGTAAGTCTTTACAAGCAATAAAACTAGCCCCCATCCCAAACAAACTAATATATTCTTGTTCATTAATTAAATGAACAACTTCTAATAAAATATTATAATCAATTAATTCTGCAGTTTGTTTAATAGCTCTTATATTATTATTTGTAATATCAAACAATACTTGATCAGTAGCCTCTAACTTTAAATTATTAATATCAATACTATCAATATTATCAATATTATTTAAATCTAAAACTAATTCTTTCTTTAATTCCCTAAATCCTTTATATCCGTTCTTCTTAGCTATACGTACTATAGTGGCACTTGAACAATAACATTTTTTAGCTATTGTATGAATATCTTGATCAACCATTTCTTTAGTGTGTTGTACCATATATAAAACAGCTTGTCTTTCACCATCAGTACAATTATTTAAATAATTCTCTAGTTTAATTATTGCTCTCATATGATCACCACCTATACATTATTATAACATAACCCAATATGGATGTTGTTAACCATCCCCAAAAAAGTTACTCTGTCGTTCCTTCCTCGCAAATACCTCCATATTGTATATTTGTGTATTTTTTTCGCATATTCGACTTCTTTTTTATTTTATTCCTTTAGTTTCCTAAATTTAATACGATGATAGAAATGACATTATATTTAGGAGGCAAAATTAAATGAAAATTAAAACTATCCACAAAAAACTTGTTACAACCTTTTTATTAATAATTATAGTTCCTATGTGTACTACTGCTATTATTTCAAATGTAATACTTTATAATAGCCTTAAAGACTCTTATGTCAGTTCTTTAGAAAAATATGTAACAGGTGTAAGCAATGTTATAGATGAAAATTATAACGCCTATGAAGTGGCATTAGCTCAGCTAACAGAAAACTCCATAGCAAAAGATGCATTATCAAATCCAAAAGGAGATTTAGTAGAAAAAGAACTTAGCGGAATAATTAAAAGTAATCCCAAAATATTAAATGTTTATGTTGCAACTAAAAACAAAAACATGCATATATTTCCTAAAACAAGTCTTCCAGAAGGTTATGATCCAACAGTGAGATCCTGGTATAAAGATACAATTTCCAATAATGAAGTGCTTTGGCAGGATGCCTATAAGGATATAGCAACTGGAAAGATGGTAGTAACAGCTACAAAAACTATATTAGATGACTCAGGAAAACCAATAGGGGTTGCTGGTATAGACATTGACATAACTAATATTGCTCAGCTATTTACCAATACTAAGATTGAAGAAACAGGTGAAATAATACTGGTAGATAGAACAGGCGTAGTATTAGCCACTAAAAATAAAGATTTATCAGAAAAAAACCTAAATCCTGATAGAGTAAATACTAACGCTGATACAAAAGATGAAAAGATAGAGAATGCTTTTAATGATAAAACTGAAGTGCCCTGGATGAAACCAATAATGGATGAAAAAACCTATTCTATCCAAACAAAGTTTCTTGGTACAAGTAAGTTTATTCATTCCTTAAGCAACGAAAAGTCTGGTTGGACGCTAATTGGAATGCTGGATACCAGTGAGGTATATTCTAAAATTCTTTCTTTAGTTCTAATACTGTCCGCCTTATTCTTTTTATTTATTGTAGCTGCTTTAATTGTGGGCTTACGTGTTTCTAAAAACATAACAGGTCCAATTAATCAATTGAAAGAAGCTATGAAAAAAGGAGAAGCTGGTGATTTGACTGTATTAACAAATATAGATAGTACTGATGAACTTGGAGAATTAGGGAAAAGATTTTCTAATATGCTTGCTAGCTTTAAAAACCTAGTTTTATCAATTAAAGGTTCCTCTGTTAATGTGTTAAAGTTTTCTGAAAACCTTACAGGGCAAGCAGATGAGGTTACTTCTTCTTCTGAAGAAATATCAAGAGTCATCGATGAAATTTCAAGAGGTGTTCAACAACAGGCTTCTGAAACAGACAAAGCCTCTGAAATCGCAACTGAATTTAGTAATAGCTTATCCAAAATCAGAGAATATAGTGGCGAAATAAACATAGAAAGCCAAGAGATGGAAACTAGCAGCGAAAAGACAATGCATGCATTTAAAGAACTCAAAACAAAAAATGAAAGCACTATAAATGGAGTTTCACAGATTGCTGAAAGTATTGGAATTTTAGTAAAGGAGACTGAAGATATTGGTCAAATATTAAGTACAATATTGAATATTTCCACTCAAACTAACCTGTTAGCCTTAAATGCTGCTATAGAAGCTGCGAGGGCAGGCGAATCTGGGAAGGGCTTTGCAGTAGTTGCTGAAGAGGTTAGAAAGCTTGCTGAACAGTCTGGTTCCTCTGCTGAAAATATAAGAAATATAGTTACTAGAGTTATAGATACTACTAAAACTACAGCAGTAAATATGGATAATATTAAATTAAATGTAGAGAATCAAAGTTCAGCCGTTTCTCTTACAGAACACAGCTTTGTGAAGTTAAATACATCTATTGAAAGTATAATAGAGAAAATTGTATCAATGAATGAAAGCATAGAAGTAATGTCAGCAAACAGCGATCTACTTACTTCTAATATACACAATATTTCTGCTGTGTCTGAGCAGTCAGCAGCTGCCGCTGAAGAAGTTAATGCTAGTGCAGCTAACCAATTAAATGACATACAAAATGTAAAAACACAAGCAAATGAGCTTTATAATTTAGCTCAGACTTTGGACATACTTATAGAAAAATTTAAGGTTTAATAATAAAGAGCAGACTTGAAATTTTAATTTG
>JANZQE010000060.1:0-11308 GCA_038040705.1 Clostridium sp.
CCATGGCTTGAAAATGTGAATCATCATGAAATATACAGTACTTTCCTGTTCTCATAAACTTATGATATGCATCAAGAGCTGTTGCCGCAGATCCACCCATACCAAAAAAAGCTATCCTTTTAGCATTATGAATATACTCTATAGCCTTATCTATCTCTTTACTATCAGTTATTCTTAAAGTCTCATTAAGAGAACTTATTGTGGAATTAAATATCTTTTGCATTAAAACTAAAGTATCATCATTTTCCTTTATTTCCTCATGTATGTTTACAAGAGGTTTTACAATTTCACTAGCTATATTTATTTTTAAATCTTGATATCCTTTAAAACCTAATTTTTTACTAAGTCTGAACACCGTGGCTTCCCCACAATTACAATTTTCAGCAAGCTCAGTTATAGATGAATGGATAATATCCTTTGGGTTTTTCAGTATGTATTCTCCAACTCTTTTTTCTGTACCTTTAAGCTCTGAATATATATTTCTTAATCGCTCTATACCGCCTATATCGCTCATCATATTACCACCTTTTATTAACGATTTCATTGCACAACTCTGTTTTTGTTTCTACTATACTATAATATACCAAAAAATATCTAATTGCATTAACAAAAAAATGCATTGTACTTTTTCAAGAACAATGCATCGCATCTATAATTGTCTTTTTATTTAAGTACTATTATATTAGATATTGTTAATCTTTTTAGCAACATATAATTTTTTAAAACTATCTATGGTAGCAAGATAAATATTTGTTATATCATCTACATTGTACATAGCAAGATTATTCATAAGCCATTCTTTATCTACTCTTGATTTAATTAAATTTTCTTCAAATAATATTCCATCATTAATAATAACCAAAGGTAAATCTACTGGTTTAGACAATAAATTTAGATCTGTTGGAGTAACTGGTCTATTAGCTTCCTTTTTTATAGTACTAAAATGGCCGTTTGGTTCTAGAATTACATATTTAACTTCTGAAATATCGAAAATATTCTTAAGTCTTAATTCGCTCATGAGCAAATCAACGTTTATGAAGTGTTTCTTCAAATTTTTCCTTATTATCTTCCCATCATCTATTAAAATTACGGGTTTACCATTAAAAAATAAAGATAATGTTCTATTTTTTAAAGATATAAAACTGAATATATAATGCCAAAAAAACAAGGTTAATAACGGTACAACAATATATGTAAAGGAGACCTTTCCATTTAATAATGGTGCAACGGTTAGAGCTCCAAGTACCCATACCAATACAAAATCATAGGCAGTAAGCTGAGATACAGTTCTTTTTAAGACATATCTTCCTACAATAAAAAGTATTATACCTACTATAAAGGTTCTTATGATATATCCTACTAGTGAAATATCTTCAATAACACCGAAAACCATTAGTAAACCTCCTCCCTATGGGCTTATATATAATTTTTTATCTGTTGTTAAAAGACCTAAATAAATATCTCTTATATTACCTATATTATTAGATTTAAGCTCCTTATAAATCCAATCATCATTTAGGGAATTCTTTTTTAGAATTTTTTCATCAATTTTTCCTTTATAAATAAGAATTTGAGATAAAACATCTTGTGAAGGTTCCATCTCCATGTCTATTTTAGTTATAGGAAGATTATTGTTATTTATAGCAATACTAAAATCACCTGTGGATTCAGCGATTAAATACTCTACTTTTTCTAGGTTCGATGCATCCTTTTGCCTTAATATTGAAACTAAATTATCAAGTGTTAACTTTGCTTTTGAAAGATTATTTTTAATTACCTTTCCATTTTTAACTAGTATGATAGGTTTCTGAGAAACTACCGATGGAGCTTTAAAATATAAGTATGATATAAACAAATTAATTAAAGTATATACTACTATTATTGGTATTGCATCTACTAATCTTGATTCAGGATTGACCATACGAGAGGCTGCAATGTGACTAATACCTGCAGCCATCAAAAAGTTGTATGATGTTAATATACCAGGCTGACGAAACCCCATTACCTTAGTTGAACCAAATAACATAAAGTATAAAATTGATGCTCTAATAAACAATTCTAGTATATTTAATGTTTCTCCTTGAAAGAAAATAGTATATAAATCCATACAATCACCTCTAAAGTATAATTTAACCAACAAATGATTATATTATGTATTTAGATTAACAATTTTATTCTGCACTTTTTAGTGATTCTATCATGTCTATATTACCAAATTCTCTGTACATAACTAAATTTACAATTATAGAAAATAAAATTGTAAGTAACACTGAATATAGAAAATATATAGGGTCAATATTTCTCATAAACATCATAACATTAGTCTCCGCAGCATTAATTACAAAATTGTTCAGGAATATCCCCACAGCTATTCCAGTTAAACTGCCTATCACCGTTAAAATGATGTTTTCACGATATATATATAAAGCAAGTTCATTATCGTAAAATCCTAAAAGCTTTATTGTAGATAATTCTCTTTTTCGTTCATTTATATTTATATTTGTAAGATTATATATTACAACAAAAGCAAGAACTCCTGCAGATATTATTAATATCAGAACCACTGAATCTATACTCTTTGTGGTTTTATTGAAATCAAAATGACTTTTATTTTTATAACTTATAGACCCTACGTTTTTTATGGAAGTTAGTATTTTTGTAGTACTAGTTTCAGAGGTATCTGAGATTGATTTTATAAGCCCATAAAAACCGTTGAATTTCAAAGTGTCTCCTGTTAGTTTTTTATAATAATCAGAGCTCATATAAATGTAATGTTGCAAATAATGTTCAGTTACGCCTGTAATTTCAGCTTTAACCACTTTATCATTCATGGTTATTTCCAGAGTGTCTCCTGCTTTTTTATTAGTGAGTTTTGATAATTTTTGTGTAATAATTACACCGTTTCCAGTAAGGCTTAGTTTTTTGTCCTTCATTGAAAGATTAATATAATTATTAATCTCATTTGCATTTTCAGTAACTACCACAAATGCGTCTTCTTTAACAGATTTATTAAGATTTACTGTCCCATTCTTGGTATATGTGAATAAAATTGATTTTACGTTATCATCTTCCATTATTTTAGTTTTTGTTGTGTTTTTCTCATTAACGTCCATATCCCTGCTAAGAGTTGACACCATATCATACGTATATATCTTTGTAAATTGAGTTTCCACAGCACCTATTATTCCTGACTTAAGTCCAAAACCTGTTATCATTAGGCCTGTGCAGGTAGCTATTCCAATTACTGTCATGAAGAATCTCTGTTTATATCTAAATATATTTCTTGCAGTAACTTTGTTTGTGAAACTTAATCTTTTCCATATAAAAGTTACTTTTTCCAGTAATACCGTCTTCCCAGCCTTTGGTGGCTTTGGTCTCATGAGTGATGCTGGTGCTTCCCTTAACTCTTCAAGAGTTGCAAGAGCCGCCGCTAAAGTAGTAAACAATATAGCAATTAACGAAGATTGCATTGCAAGACTCACGTTAAAGGGCGTTAGTGAATATGGAGTAGAATAAAGCGTCGAATATGCATTCATAATAAGTGGGGGGAAAAGCCTAAATCCAAAGGATACCCCTATTATGCTCCCAGTTATACTAGCTGTTAATGCATAGATTAAATAATGGGAAACTATAGCTAATCTTGAATATCCTAGGGCCTTTAAAGTTCCTATCTCAGTTCTATTTTCTAAAACCATCCTTGTCATTGTTGTAAGACTAACTAAAGCTGCCACGAGGAAGAATATAAGTGGAAATGATTTACCTATGTTATCTATTCTGTCACTGTCTTGTCTATAAGTTTCATATACTACGTTAGTGTTACGTCCTAGCACATAGAAGTCGGGCTCTTCAATGTCATTGATTTTATCCTTATTCTTCTTAATTTCCGCTTCTCCATCTTTTATTTTAATATTTGCTTTGTCTTCTTCAGATTTTAATTTCAGCAAGTTTTCATCAATTTCCTTCTCACCGTCTTGGAGTTTTTTACTCGCCGATGCTAAATCTAACTTCCCCTCTTTAATTAATTTTTCCTGTTTGTTTAACTCAGTCCAACCCGAATCAATTTGCGTCTGTGAACTAGCAAAATTATTTCTTAAAAGTTCAATATCAAAAAAAGGCTTAATTTGCTCTAGTTCTGCATTAGTTTTTAGGGAATTGTACATGCTATCAAAATCTTTTCCCATAATGTTTTTAGTGTAAATTTCATTTATTCCATTGTACTGAGCTATATATGCCTCATTACTAGGGTCAGAATCTAATTGTTTTTTGGCTTCCTCAACTTTTACTGCCATTGAGGATGAAATATTATTTGCAGCTTGTTTTTTTCCAAGGTTAAGATCCGACTGACTTTTAACAAGTTTCTTTTTCCCATCTGCAATTTGAATTTTTCCCTGTGCCTCTTTTTTATTAAAAATGCTTTGATTTTTTGCAAGTTCTGCTTTACCCTGCACAATTTTTGCTTTTGCGTCATTTATCGTTTTGTAACCTTCTGAAAATTTATTTCCAGCTTCTTTTTTTGATGCATTTAATTTTTCTTCTGCAGTATTTATCTTACTTTCTGCATCTCCTAAAACCTGTGAATACCTGATTTTACTTCTTATAACTCCAAGTTCTTTAAGATTTTGTTCTATAGTCTTAGAAGTTTTTTTATAGTCTTCATTTGATAGAAGGCTATTTTTTGACTGTTCACTATTAGATGATTTTACATATATCTCCGTGAATACCTCACTTTTGAATACATCAGGCAATATATAAATAAATCCTTTAACGGATCCATTTCCCACAGAGCTTAACTGCCTTTGAGCTGATAAATAAAGAGGTGACAGTGCAGTACCCACTATTTTAAATGTATTATTTTTTAAGTCATCACCAATTTTAGTATCAATTCCTGATTTAAGTTCTATCTCATCCCCTATCTTAAATTTGTTTTCTTTTAAAAATCCAGCTTCAACTACTGCTTCATTGTTATTTTGGGCCATTCTTCCTGTGATGATTTTCACATTATTCATGCCATCCGCAGAAGGAATTGAATTAACATTAACCACAAGATCTCGCTTATCTTTTGCTACTACTGCATCTAATGAGAATGACCCCTTCGCGCTTTTTACATCTTTTAGTTTTTGAACTTCTAATACATCATCCTCTGTGAGTCCAAGTGTAGAAATTAATTTAAAATCCATAAACTCCGTTTCACTAAAATAAAAGTCTACTGATTTTTTCATATCTGGGCTAGTAGCTCTAACCCCTGCATAAAAAGCTACTCCCATTGCAATAATTATTACAATAGATAAAAACCTTGAAAGTGTCTTTCTTATATCTCTAAATAAATTTTTATAAAATGTTTTCTTCATGATTTACCACTCCAACTTTTCTATGGACATTGGATTATCATTTTTTAATACGCTTTCAATCTTCCCATTTTTTACTGTTATTATCTTATCTGCAATAGGAGTTAGAGCAGAATTATGAGTAATAAGTATGACAGTCATCCCTTGTTTCTTAGACGTGTCAGATAATAGCTTAAGTATTGATTTACCGGTATTA
This sequence comes from Clostridium sp., assembly GCA_038040705.1. Classification (GTDB taxonomy): domain Bacteria; phylum Bacillota; class Clostridia; order Clostridiales; family Clostridiaceae; genus Clostridium_AD. The sequence goes on from JANZQE010000060.1 coordinate 5,542, forward strand.
TAGTCAAGTGCTCCTGTAGGTTCATCGCAAAGTAGCACCTTAGGATTTTTAGAAAGTGCTCTTGCTATGGATACTCTTTGCTGTTCCCCTCCTGAAAGTTGCGATGGAAAATTTTTCATTCTATCTTTTAGTCCAACATTTTCAAGTACTTCCATAGGATCCATCGGATTTTTACATATTTCAACTGCGAGTTCTACATTTTCAATTGCATTTAGATTTTGAACCAAATTATAAAATTGAAATACAAATCCTATTTCATCACGCCTATATTTTGTAAGCATCTTTTTGTTATAACCACTTATCTCATTACCATCTACAAGAATATTACCGCTAGTTACCTTATCCATACCACCCAAAAGATTTAGTATTGTGGTTTTCCCTGCACCACTAGAACCAATAACCACAACAAATTCTCCTTTTTCGATGGAAAATGAAACATCATCTACTGCTTTTATTATTACTTCTCCCATGGTATAAGTCTTTTTCACGTTCTTTAATTGTATGAAATCCTTCATTTTTTAATCTCCTAATTCTATATTTTCAAAATCTAATTTGCCCACAATATTACTATAAAATATATCAATTATATCGAGGATAAGTTTTCTCACTTCTGTGCCATCCTCTTTTTCCCTGAGAATAATAGAAATATTCTCCACTAAGTTATATGACAAAAGATATATAATAAAATTATTTTTAAGCCTTTTATTTTGAAGTGATAGTTCATATTTCATTTTCTCAGTAACTATTCTAGTTACGAAATCTGCAAAGGTTTTTTTACAATTTTCATATACAGATCCTTCACTTTTATTGAGTAATATAGTGATTTCTGTGCTACTCTCTTGAAATATCTCCAATATTTTTTCCATCAATTCATAAAAAATTTCATCTGCTTTTTCATTTATTTCCACTATATTAAACTGATTAATATAGTCCATTAGTCTATCATATACAAGCCCTATTAGTTTCTGATACAAATCCTCTTTGCTTTGAAAGTATTTATAAAAATTCCCCACAGACGTTTGAGAGTTTTTAGATATACTTCTAATGGACGTGCTCTTATATCCCATTTGTTTAAATTCTTTTAGAGCTTCTTCTACTATATTTCTTCTTACTTCCTCTTTTAAATATTGCATTAGAAAACCTCCGTTCTCTTTTATATTATACTCTACACTACATAAAATCTCAACACACCAAATAAAAAAAATTAGCCCAATAGCTAGAAGCTTACTTCTAACTATTGGACTTTCTATTTATATACTGTTTCAATATTAAATTTCTAACACATTTATCATTTAGCAGATTCTTTTTCCATGCCTAACCGAAAACTGAGCCGATCCATCTCTTTATCTTTATGCCGTTTCCAAGAGTGGAGAACTAGCGCAACGGTAACAACTCCATAGGATATAAACATACGAAAATATTCTCCAATCATAGCTGACCCAGTAATATTTTTGCCTGCCATAGGCATAACTATAAACATTAAATGAAACAGTGCAGTACCAAAAATAGCATTGGGGATACTAGCTTTAATAACCGTTGCACCACCAACTACAAGACACGCAGCTGCGAAAAAGGCCGCTTGATCCGCTCCATTATATGTGTTTAGTGTTCCTATATTTTGCAGATAAATGATTTGTCCAAAACAAGCAAGGACTGTTGAAATCACGATTGATTGAATACGGGTCTTATCAACCGCTATACCAGCAGTACCAGAAACACTCATGTCAAGCCCTACAGCTCTCATATCCTGACCAAGTTTTGTTTTTCTAAACCAAACTGTGAAGATACAAATCAAACCTATAATCATAATTTTTCCAAAAGGAATAATTATATTTATACAAATCAAACCTATAATCATAATTGTTCCAAAAGGAATAGTTATATCACCTATTTTTATTCGTAGGAGGTTGTCAAACCCTCTAGCTACATCCAAACTCAAGGCATTACGTACACCATAACCTCTTGAAAGTAGCATTTTCACATTCTTGAAAGGAATTATAGACCCACACATGTATAAAAGAAAGAATTGGTAGATACCGGCTATAAAAAAGCCTAACATCATGGAAGTAATCATCTCACGACCTTTTGCTCTATTTAGTACCAACCCGCAAAAGTATCCTAGACCTATAGCAATGGGCAATGCAATAAGTGCAGCAAGTAGAAGCCCTGGAGCTCCTGTAATCCCCCAATCAGTGATGAATATCAATCCAATTTGGCCTGCCATTGCCCCCAAAATCATTCCAAAGTTGATACCCATTCCTGCCATTATAGGTAAAAGGAGTGATAATACTAGAAAAGAATTTCTTACTAACCGTGTTATAATCTGATTCACCAAAAAAGTTGGGGAAAACCCTGAAAACGGTATAGCTATTATGCTGATTGTTAAAAACATTAGTGGAACAGCACTGCCAGTAAGCAGACGACCCATTTTTCTCTTATCGTAATTCATGTTCTACCTCGCTTTCCGCGTCAGCGCATATACAATCAATCCATTAGAAACTCTTATTCGGATGATTTCAGATACGTCAATATTGATCGCACTGTTTATGACTGATGGCGTCATTGTCAAAATACCCTGGTACAAAATTGTTCCAACAACTACATGGGTGATTGTTGCTTTGTTAACTGAAGCGCCTCCTAGTAGAATAGCCGCAACTGTCGCCAATACAAATGCTTGTGGGGCATTGTACATCTGAACAAAACCAAAGCTTTGCTGATAAACAATCATACCAACTGCTGCGATCATTGTTGATAGCATTACTGATACAATTCTCATTTTGTCAATGCTAATTCCTGAAGCCCTTGCATAATCCGGATTAGAACCAACCGCTGTAATCGCTGTACCAAGTTTTGTTTTAAAAAATCCCCATACAAGTAAAGCCATAAGAATAAAAAATAAAATCATTCCTGTAGGGAAAATCAAGTGTTTGGAGACATTGATTTTCCAAACATCACTAAGTATGTGGAACCAGTACTCTTCAATACTAATTGTGACACGGAGTCCCTCACCCTTGAAACCTAACACGCTTGCAGGGTTTTTGAACGGTAGGATGAGATACATTATATTCATTAAAAAAACGAATGAAAAACCCACATATGTGGCTATAATCATTTCATCGCCTTTAACATGGTTTAAAAGCACACCATAAAGATACCCAAGAACTGCAGCCAAAGCAAGTCCTACTAAAAAAGCTACTGCAATACCTGCAAAACCAGTAAGATTATACTCAAGGCTAACCACGGCTCCCATCATTCCGGATATTAATCCAACTGGAACTCCAAAGTTGAGACCACATCCTGATTGAATCATAGGTACCATAGAAAGCACCAAAATACCATTCATACCAAAACGTACAATAACATCACTTACAGATGTATCAATTCTTACCCCAAAAAAAGGAGCGGCAATAAATAATGATAGTAGGAATAGAGCAATTATGATTCGAGCCCATCCAAAGTCTTTGACAAACTTATTTACCGCAACCATACTTTTTCACCTTCTTCGTTTATTTGATATTCTCCTGACATCAATAGCCCAAAATCAGCTATTTCAGCATCTGGTGGCAGGATTCCAAATATTTTTCCTTCACAAACTATGGCAATTCTATCACTTATAGACCTAAGTTCTTCTAGTTCTGAGGATATGATAACTATTGTTGTATTATTTTCCTCATTGTATTTTCTTAATGCATCCAAAACTAATTTTTTTGCACCTACATCAATACCACGGGTAGGCTCAGACACGAATAATAGAGTTGGACTTAGTGCAAATGCCTTTGCTAGGCAAATTTTTTGTTGATTCCCACCTGAGAGATTGCGTGCTAGTTGACGTTCACTGGTACACCGAATTTCTAGTGACTTTATATATTCCTGTGCACATGCTTTCATAGCTTTCGCGTCACGGAACTTAATTATTTTTCCGAATTTTTTAAGAAATTTATTATGAATTTGCATTGCGTTAAAGGTAATATTCCAGTCAATAGGTTCATCTAAAAGTAATCCTACACCTCTACGGTCCTCTGATACAAATGCTAATCCACTTTGAAGAGCTTTTAGAGTATTATTTAAAGGAAGTGGTTTATTTTCAAAAAAAATCTCACCACCGCTCACAAAAAGTCCCATAATTCCATTAGGAATTCCAAGCTTACCTTGACCCGAAAGACCACCAATACCTAAAATTTCTCCGCGTCGAACCTTTAATGATACATCTCTAATAGTTTCTCCTGGCATGTCCACCCAGAGATTTCGGGTTTCAAAAATAATGTCGTCATAATTGATTTCACCTGCAGGTCTTTTGTGCCGGTAGCCTTCTACACCAACATCACGCCCAACCATCCATTCAGCAATCTGCCTTACGTTTACCCCCTCTGCTGGTTTTTCCACCACAAACACACCATCTCGAAGTACAACAATAGTGTCACAGATAGATGTTATTTCGTGAAGCCTGTGGGATACAAATATAATGGAAATTCCTAAATCAGCGAGTAGCCTCATGGACTTAAGGAGAACATCTGCTTCAGATTCTGTAAGTACTGCTGTGGGCTCATCTAAAACAATAAGCTTCACCTCACTACGATCAATTTCACGAGCTATTTCTATAAATCGTTTATGTCCAACTGGCATTTCAGATACTAAGGTTTCTGTATTAAGTTTAACCCCTAATTTATCTATTGCAATTTGCGCACTCTTTCTAATTTCTGGTAAATCTATAGTTTCAACCCTTTTCCCTATAATTCTTGAAATTAAGCTGCTTTTGGTCTTTTCCATGTTCAGCAGCACGTTCTCGCCTACTGTAAACCCAGGAATTAGTGAAAATTCTTGGTGTACCATTCCTATTCCTGCTTTTAACGCATCCACTGGGCTCTTAAAATTGATTTTTTCTCCATTTAAATAAATAGAACCTTCGTAACCACCAGTCTCGGAAATTACCTTCATACCAAATAAGATATTCATCAGTGTAGATTTACCTGCTCCATTCTCACCCACAAGTCCCAAAATCTTTCCTTTCTCAAGCGTAAAATTTATATCCTTAAGCACCCTATTTCCGTTATACTCTTTCCCGACACCTTCTACTTTAAGTAATACATTTTCCGTAGACAATAAATTCACCTCTTATGTTCCAACATAAGGAAAATTGCTTTGCACACATTTATTGGCAAAGCAATTTTCACTCATTTGGTTATAATAATATTTTGCAAGCAGCCCATATAGATTGCTTTCAATGCTCAATGTTATTTTATTTTATAGTCTTGTATTTTTCTGGGACAACTTCTTTGCTGTTTCCTATATATCCGGTACCAAATACATAAGTATCTTGATAAACCATTATGTGGTTCTTAATTTCTTCATTACTAACTCTGTCTGTATACAAAGATCCATTCCACTCAGCTCCTGGTGTATATTGACCGAAAGCCTTTAGTACATCACTAAGATTGTCCTTTTGCATTGTACCTTCTACAACATTCTTGCCATATTCTACTAAGCCTTCAGTAGCTGTGTATCCATAGGAGAATGCCCATGTACCCATTTTCCCAGAGCCACCTTTAGCAACTACAGTTTCTTCAACCTTTTTAAGTATAGCAGGCCAATTTCCAGCTTCTGCTTTTAAATCAATACCAAATGCTCCAGGATATCCCATTATTGGTGAAGGGAGATCTGGTTCCACAAATATTGCACCTAGTTCTGCAACACGTTTAAGTAGTGGTTCTGTTTGAGCATCATTTGTACAGAAAAATGCTGTATCTTTTCCATATTTTTCAACCCACGC
>JANZQE010000061.1:0-6919 GCA_038040705.1 Clostridium sp.
AATTTAATACATACATAAAAGGTTAGCAGAATAATTTTGTTAACCTTTTATGTATGCTTTTTAAATTATGGGTAACTTATATGATTAAATGATATAATAATAAGAAATGAAGGACTGAATACATATAAACTAAGGAGGAATTTATTTTTGTGAAAAATAGATTTATAAAATTTAAAAATAAAAGTAAAAATATAAATAAATATATAGCAATTCTTTTTTCAATTGTAATTCTAGTGTGTTTTATATTTTTCTTAATATGGTCAAACTATAAAAATTTTAGAGATTCCATAATTAATAATGAGCAAGAAAATTTATTAACTATTGCAGAAATGACTGGAAGAAGTTTGGAAACTTCTATGGATGAACAAAGACTAAATATAGAAATTATAGCTCAGAACGATGCATTTCAAGAAAAATTTAATATTTTAATTGAAAATAAAGATTCTAATTTTCATACGGATATAGTAGAGGTATACCTTAAAACTCAACAAGAGATTGTTCAATCAGTAGAACTATTAGATAAGGATGGTGTAATATTAGAAAAAGAACCAACAATAATTGATGACAAAGAGAATGTAGGTGAAAATATTTCTAATATTGAAGGCGTAAGTGAGATGCTAAAAGAACATAAAGTTGTTGTGGGAAAAATAGATTTTGAAAAAGAATTTGGTCCAACGATATGTTTGCTCCAACCTGTTTTTTATAAAAGTGAATTTATAGGAATTATAAGAAGCAAGCTAAGCTTAAATATTTTGTATAAAAAAATTGTTCAACCTATAAAAGTTGGAGCTAAGGGATATGCTTCTGTAAAAGATGAAAATGGAGTGCTTTTAATGCATCCAAAGGGTGAAGACATAGGCGAAAATGTTATGGATGCAAGACAAGGTCAATTTCCTGAATATGATTGGTCAGAACTCGACCAAATTGTTCAAGAACAAAAAAAAGGAGGAAAAGGTGTAAATATATATTATTCTATATGGCCAGGAGATAAAGATTTTAAAAGGATAAAAAAAATCAGTGCATTTGCACCTGCTTATATAGGAGATGAGTTTTGGATAGTAACAGTTACCATGGACTATAAAGATGTTGTAAGCATTATTAAAAATAATTTATATAATACACTTTTATTAGCTGGAGTTATTCTATTAATTTTCATATTAGTAATAAGATATGTTTATAAAATCAAAGAAAATCAAAGTAGACTTGAAGTTGAGGCTAAATACGTAAGTGAAGTTGAAACTCTAAATATTGAGTTAAAAGAAGACATCGAAGAAAGAAAATTACTACAAGTTGAACTGATTAGAAATAAAGAAAAATATGAGGTGTTATTTAGCAGTGGAAGCGATTGTATTTTTGTTTTAAATATAAATGATAATTTTTTTGGTAATTTTCTTGAGGTTAATGATAAGGCATGTGCGGTACTTGGTTACTCTAAGGAAGAAATATGCAATATGGAGTATTATCAGATAATTATAGGACTAAAGAACGAGAAAATGGAAGAAATTAAAAAAGCATTAAGTATAAAAGAAACAGTATTATTTGAAGCTGTTCTTAAAGCAAAAAATGGCGAAACTATAACAGTAGAGATAAATACACGGTTATTTAAACTTCAAAATCAACAAAAATTAGTACTGATTTCTAGAGATATTACCAATAAAAAAATTGAAGAAGAAACGTTAATTAGAAGTGAAGAGAGGTTTAGAAGCATAATAAATAAAGTAGCGTCTCAGATTTCTCTTGATGGTGAATATAAAGAGTATTTTGAATCAATTAATAAGAGTGAAATAGATATAGAAGAAAATGATAATCAAAAGATGATTATAAAGCTTGAAAAGATAAACATGAAACTGGAAAAGATGTTTAAGAAAGAAATGGATGAGAATAAAAGAAAAGAAGCATTGATGATTTATCAATCAAAATTTGTTGCTATGGGCGAAATGATTGGTAATATTGCTCACCAATGGAGACAGCCCTTAAGCATATTAGGACTTATTATAACAAATATAGAAGATATGCATAAGTATAACGATTTAGATAAAGAAGCATTAGAAAGTTTAATAGGTAAATCAAGAAAACTTATTGATAAAATGTCTCAAACAATAGATGATTTTAGATACTTTTTTAAACCTAAAATGGACAAAGAAAGTTTTTCTTTATACAATAATATTTTTACAACTATAGAATTAATCGAAGAAAATTTTAAGTTTTATAAAATACAATGTAATATAAAACACACAGATAATCTTATGGCATATGGATATTCAAATCAATATTCTCAAGTAATCTTCAACATAATAAATAATGCTATTGATGCATTATCAGAATCTAATACAGTGAATAAACAAATTGACATAGAAATAAGTAGCAATGGTTTATATAATACAGTTAAAATAAAAGATAATGCTGGAGGTATAGATGCCCTTATAGCGAGAAAAATATTTGAACCGTATTTTACATCAAAAAGCAATAAGCAGGGAACAGGCCTTGGTTTATATATGTCAAAAATGATTATTGAAAAGAATTTTAATGGAAGTATAAAATTTTATAATGTGGATGGTGGAGCTTGTTTTAGTATTTCTATTCCCATTAAGGAGGTATAGCATGATTATTCAAAAAGAAGAAAATTTACTTTCTAATTTAAAAGTCCTATATGTGGAAGATGAAGAATTCCATAGAGAGCAACTAGGAATATTTTTAAAAAGAAGGGTTGGTAAATTATATCTAGCAGAGAATGGAGAAGATGGATTAAATAAGTTCAAGGAATTTAACCCTGAGATTGTTATTACTGATCTTAAGATGCCAGAAATGGATGGAATAGAAATGGCAAGGAATATAAGAGATATAGACAAAAACTGTGCGATTATTATTACTTCTGCTTTTTCAGATGTTGAGACGATACTTCAGGCAGTGAATGTGGGAATAGATAATTATGTTATTAAACCTATAAAAAACGATGAACTTATGGAAGCAATGCTTAAAGCAGCCGTTAAAATATTTAAGCGAAGACAAGATGAAACTATTATAAATGATAATACCGTTCTTAGCAAAACATTAAAAACTGAAGTGGAAAGTAAAATAAAAAATTTATTTGCAAGATTTATTAAGACTAATACTGGAAATGGTCCTAAAGATGTAAATGTATTTATTAGCGGGAATATTATAGAGATTAAAGCATTGGATACACTTACCTTATTTGAAAAAAAACTATTGGAAAATAGTAAAAATTATTCAATGATAAATTATAATAGGCAAGCATTTTATATGGACAGAAAGGAGGAAATTGAAGAAATCATTAGAGAAGCTTTAATGGCAGATTTAATATTAAAAGAGGTAATTATTGATTCAAGTAAAAATGTAGATATGATGATAATTAGTATAAAATAGATTTTGAAGCAAAGGGTTCAGTATCTCATATGCAAAAACATAAAAGGTATAGCAAAATTTTGCTATACCTTTTATGTTAAATATATATTAAATAACACACATTTATACTGTTACCTTTTTATGGTATAATAGCGTAAAGTAAGATTAAGGGGCGAAGCCATGAAAAGTTATCGTAAATTCAATTTTGTAGTCACTATATTAATAGCTTTGATTCTTACAGGAACAATAGGATATAAATTTTTATTAGATGTTAGCATTATAGATGCATTGTACATGACGATTATAACCATATCAACTGTAGGATATTCGGAAGTGGCAACTATGGATACGAATGCTAAGCTTTTCTCTATATTTATTATTTTGTTTAGTTTAAGTACTGTAGGGTATTTATTTACAAGTATTGTATCTTCATTTTTAGAAGGAGATTTAAAAGATGCATGGAGGAGGCGACGTATGGAATTACAGATAACAGCGTTAAAAGACCATTATATAATATGTGGGGCAGGAGAAACATCACAAAATGCCATAAAGCAATTCAAAAGAAGTAATTTTCATTTTATTGTAATAGATAATGAGGAAGAAAAAATAAATGAATTAATAGAAAATAAAATCCATGCTATTCTTGGAGATCCTACGGAGGAAGATATATTAGATAAAGCAAGAATAAAGTATGCAAAGGGCCTTATATCTTGTTTACCTAAGGATTCTGAAAATGTATATACAGTTTTAACCGCAAGAGAAATGAATAGTGATTTATATATTGTGTCTCGAGCTATAAATAAAAATGCAGAGGGGAGACTTAAAAGAGCAGGTGCAAACAATACAATTTCTCCAAATGAAATAGGAGGGACTAGAATGGCAGCATTGATGCTTAGACCTACTGTTATTGCTTTTTTAGATATAATTACCCATGCTGGAGATGTAGTTTTGGACCTCGAAGATGTTGTGATTTACGATAAATCCAATATATTAAATAAGAGTCTTCGTGAAATAAAAATCCCCGAAAAAACTGGGCTAATAGTTCTAGCCATTAAAAAATATGATAGTGAGAAATTAGTCTTTAATCCTAGTTCTGATGAAATTGTAAAATTAGGTGATACTATGGTAGTTCTAGGAACAGAAGAACAGGTAAATAAACTAAGAAAAATCGCTAATGACATAGGTCAAAGACGTTTGAGTGTATGATGAAAAAAAATGTAAAAGCTCTTATATTATCAGCTTTGATAATTGTAATTGTATTTATAATAGTAAGACGGTCCAACATATTATATTTAGAATTTAAAAATATTAAATTGCCTACTAAAGAAAGTAGACAATTTGGAAATATGAGCATTCATAAATGGATTACTGTAAAACAATTATCTGAGAAAAACCAAATAAGTGAAGAAGATATTTTCAAGGGGATTAAAATTACTCCACAAAATGGAGATGAGAATTTATGTATAGAAGAATTGGGTAAAAAATACAATAAAACTTCAAATGAACTTAGGGATAATTTAAAGAAAATAATCGAAAATGATAAAGATATAGAAGGTAATAAAAATGAGTGAGTTTAGTAATTTACTAATAGAATATTTTAGAAACTATAACATTTGGTTCCTAAGTATTATAGTTGTACTTCAGTGTATAGGGATTCCAACAGGAGCGTCTTTACTCGTAATAGCATCTGGTGCTTTTGCTTATGCGGGTGAATTTAATGTTGGTATTCTTTTATTACAAATTTGGTTTTTCGCGTGGCTAGGGGATAATATTGCATATATTATATGGAAAGTTATTGGAGATAAATTTTTAAATAGATTTCCTAAATTAAAAACGTACTTCCAGCCCAAAATGTTCAAAGCCAAAAACTATTTAATAAAACATGGAAAGAGTTCAGTTTTTTTAAGCAGATTTTTCATATCAGCTATGGGACCTTTTGTAAATGCTACAGCTGGGATTACTGGATATAAATTTAGGACATTTAGTCTATTTGTTGCACTAGGTGAATTCTTTTGGACCTCCATATACTTAGGACTAGGATATTGGTTTGGGGATTCATGGGAAACTGTAGTGCCTATGGTTTCAGAATATGGAAGGTTTTCAACATATCTAGCAATATTAATTATTACTTTTTATCTTTTGAATAAGGTAATTAGGAATAATAAAGTAAAGATTAGGAGATACACCAAGAAAAGAAGTTAAAATAATACATATGCATATACATATAAAAAAACTATGAGCATAATTTACCAGGAATATTTTTCGGCTTTTGTAGAATATTATATTTAGTATCATAAAAATATTATATTATGTTCTATGGAGGAATGAAAAATGTCAATTAAAAACAAGATTTATAAAATTTCAATTACTGAAGATGGTATAGATGATTATAAGACCAGTAACATAAGTGCAAAAGATATGGCTGAGAATTTAGGAATCGATGCCGTGATGACTGATTTTGAGTGGGATGATGATTTAAACAAAGGGTTAATTCTTACCGGAAGAATAGTAGATGAGGTATCGGTAGAGGATGCACTTGCGGAAATAATAAATGTTGAGTATATAGCGGGTGTAAAGGAAAGTTAAATTTAATTAAAATCTTGTATAATTTAATTAAAATTTACAAAATTTAACTTAAGACTTAACATTAATGTATAGGAGTGCGCTTAAACTACACACTTCTATAGAGTTAAATCACAGTTAACAATAGTTTTATGTTAATTAAATTTAAAAAAAAGCTCATCCACTTAGCACTGTTAAGTGGATGAGCTTTTTTATATTAAAAGTGATATTTCCCGGGATGAAACTAAATAAATTTTACACATTGTGCACATAATTCTGACATAATCCTGCCATAATTAAAAACTATAATAGAACATATAAAGAATATAAAAATAAATACAATAATAATAAATGAAAGGGGAAATTAATATGAATAGACTTTCTTTAAAAACGAAAATAATTACAGCAGTAATAACAGGAGGTTTAATTGTATCCTCAGCTAGTTTTGCATTTGCAGCAGATAAAGTAGCTCCGCAAACGAATGTGAGGGGGGCTCTAAAACATAATAAAGGCACTGCCACAGATAGGGGTGTTAAGCTAGAGGGTGAACTTAAAGAAGCAGTAACGTCAAAAATCATTACTCAAGTGGAAAGTGATAAGATTCTTGCATATGAAACTAGCAAGGCTCCCAAAGTACCTACAGGAGAAAAACCAGAAAAGACAGATTTATTTGTGGAGTTAGTAGAAGAAAACATTCTAACTCAGGAAAAGGCAGATGCACTAAAAACTAGTGTGGAAGCTAAAATGAAGGCCCAAAGACAAGCTGATTTAAATACAAAGATCAATGTGTTTGTTACAGATAAGGCCATTACACAGGAGCAAGCAACCAAAGTAATAGCGGCCATAAATGCAGATAAAGCAACTAAAAAGGCGGCTAGAGACAAAGCTAGCACTATGACAGAAACTGAAAGAAAGACATATATGGACAGTCTAAGAGATAACGAGGTGGGCCCACTAAAAGCGCTAGTCACAGCTAAAGCTATAACACAGGCTC
>JANZQE010000062.1:0-7538 GCA_038040705.1 Clostridium sp.
GGAACCGCAGGGATTGTTGAAGACTATATTAATAATGTAGAAGTTGGCAAAAACGTAACTTTTGAATTTTTGAAAAGTGAAGAAAATCTAGGCATGGTAAAAAATTTAAAGCGATTATTAAAAGCTTGTAGCAAAAGCAAGTATACTGCGTTAATGGACGGTGATGATTGCTGGACTGATGAGAACAAATTACAAACTCATATAGAATTTATGGAAAGCCACCCGGAATGCGCTATTTCGTTCGATAATATTATTCTATATAATGAAAGTGAAAATAAATATGAATTTTATAATATACAGCAACAAATGAAAGATGAAGGTGACATTTTCACTACATCAGAAATAACAAAGATAAATTTTATCGGCAATATCTCATGTTGTTTTTATTACACCCAATATTTAAATCAAATTCCTAATGAATTTTTTGAAATGTTTGTTGGCGATTGGATGCTAAATATTGTATCTTCACAGTTTGGAGAAATAGGACACATCAAAAAAGCAATGACCGTATACAGAAAGCATATTAAGGGTATTTGGACCGGAATGAACGAATATGATAAGAACAAATATACTATGGACTTAATTGATGATTACAATAAATTTTTAAATTACACCTATGATGAGCAGTTCACTGAAATTCGTAAATTATGTGCATTAAAACATGGTAATAGATATTTGGAAAGCTATGATCTGGTTATTATTGATGACGTTTTCCCACATCCCGTAAGCGGATTTAGATATCAAGAGTTTCTGAGTTATTTTGAACACATTAAATCAATTAAAGTTTTGGCAAGAGGTACATCTGTGCATTTGTTGGGGAAGAAAACTATTAGTGAGTTAATTATTGATTTTAAAAGAAAATATCCTGAAATAGGTGGTAAACTTGAAAAGTTTTCTACTTTTGATAATATAGATTGTAAGCTTCTTTATTTTGTGTTTTTACAAAATGCTGCTACTTTTGTTTATATGGCAGAAGCTAGAGGAATACCATTTATGTTTTCATTATATCCAGGGGGTGGTTTTGGCATAGGAAATGATTCTTCAGACGAATCATTAAAAAGAGTATTAGGTTCCCCTTGTTTTAGAAAGGTAATCGTAACTCAACAGGCAACCTATAATTACCTGATAGATAAAAATTTCTGCAAGCCAGAACAAATAGAGTATATTTTTGGTGTGGTAACCCCTCTTGATAAATTTGAAAGGGTGGGTTATGTAAATAAAAAACATTATGGAATTGATAAAAAGAATTTGGATATATGCTTTGTAGCTCATAAGTATACTAGCTACGGGCAAGATAAAGGCTATGATGTATTTGTTGAAGTTGCAAAACAATTCGTGAAAATGCATAGTAATATTCATTTTCATGTTGTGGGAAATTTTGATGAAAAAACCATTGATGTTTTTGAAATAAAGGATAAGATTACATTTTACGGAATACAATCACCGAATTGGTTTGATGAATTCTATAAGGATAAAGATATTATTCTTTCTCCCAATATTCCAGGTATGATATTTACAGGTTCGTTTGATGGATTTCCAACCGCAAGTTGTATAGATGCTGGACTACGCAAAACAGCTATCTTTTGTACAGACCCATTAGATTTGAATAATTCACACTTTAAAGACAACGAACAAATAGTAATTATTAATAGCACAGCATTAAAAATTATCGATAAAATTGATTATTACTATAATAATCCGGAAGACTTGAAAGAAATTTGCGAAAATGGTTATAGAGCTATAAAGGATTTGTATTCTTTTGATAATCAAATTACCCCCAGGATACGATCATTAGAAGCAAATATTCAATAATACTGGGCCGGTTCTTATATCCAGCACTGGCACAAAAGGGGTTTCCTGTTTAATTGATTTATAAATCATATAAAGAGGCAATCCTCTTTTATTTAACATAAACTATTATATAGTTTATAAATATTTTTTATTACTAGTAAGATTTTAATTAAATCAACGTATTTCAACACGACAATAAATGTAAACAAATAGAAAAAACTTACAAAACAGGAGTTGAAAGAAAATGGAATGGGAAAACAGTCTATTTAACAGAATTAAAAATATTCAAAGCCGTTCTTTTTTATATGATTTTGAAGGGGTTACCCCGTTACCCCAATGCTATATTATGGCATATTTAGCATCTTTCTTTAAGTTGAAAAATTATGTGGAGATTGGTGTGTACAATGGTAAGAGTCTTTTTTCTGTTGCTCAGGCATTTAAAGATAATGAAGGAAAAGCTTATGGAATTGACCCTTACCTTCTTGTTGAATCTAAAGAATATGATTTGGAGGAAACATTAAAAAAAAGGATAAACAAGTGTTTAGAAGAGATAGACTTTGAAGCCATGTATAATCAGGTATTAATGAATACAGAAGTATTTGAACTTTCTAAAGTTGTTAAAATTATAAGAAAAACCTCCACAGATGCTGCTGCATATTTCAAAACTATTGAAATAGATATGCTTCATATTGATGGTAACCATGATTGTGAAAATGTGCAGGCTGATATTAATAATTATTCACCGCTAATAAGAGAGGGTGGAATTATTGTATTTGATTGCATAAACGAGGGTTCTGTAAAACGCTGCTATGATCAATATAAAAATGATTATATAATATTATTTGAAACAAATAATTTCGGTATTTTGATGAAAAACCATAAAAACCAGAAAAATTTAGACAGTGCGGTTTATATATCAAAAAAATTAAAAAATTTATATTCTAGACTGCTTGAAATAGGGAATGAAACAGAAGAAAAAAAAACTACCGTCAATGTAGGCGTATTAGCATATAACCACGAAAAATATATAGTTCATTGCCTTAATTCGATAATAATACAAAAGGGTGATTTCAATTTAAATATTATTATTTGTGAAGATAAATCCACAGACGGAACTGCAGGGATAATTGAGGCCTATATTAATAATGTAGTAGTTGCCGAAAACGTAACTTTTGATTTTTTGAAAAGTGAAGAAAATTTAGGCATGGTAAAAAATTTACAGCGTTTATTAAAAGCTTGCAGCAATAGCAGATACACTGCGTTAATGGATGGTGATGATTGCTGGATTGGTGAGAACAAATTACAAACTCATATAGAATTTATGGAAAGCCACCTGGAGTGCTCTATTTCATTCGATGATATTATCCTTTATAATGAAAATGAAAATAAATATGACTTTTATAATATACAACAACAAATTAAAGGTGATATTTTCACTACATCAGACATAACAAAGATAAATTTTATCGGAAATATATCTTGTTGTTTTTATTATACCAAATATTTAGATCAAATTCCTAATGGATTTTTTGAAATGTTTGTTGGCGATTGGATGCTAAATATTATATGTTCGCAGTTTGGAGAAATAGGACACGTCAAAAAAGCAATGACCGTATACAGAAAGCATAATAAGGGCATTTGGACTGGAATGAACGAATATGATAAGAACAAACTTACTATGGACTTAATTGATGATTACAATAAATTTTTAAATTACACCTTTGATGAACAGTTTACTGAAATTCGTAAATTATGTGCAATAAAATTGGGTAATAGATATTTGGAAAGCTATGATCTGGTTATTATTGATGACGTTTTCCCACATCTCGTAAGCGGATTTAGATATCAAGAGTTTCTGAGCTACTTTAAACACATTAATTCTATGAAAATTTTAACAACAGGTACATCTATGCATTTGTTGGGTAAGAAAACTATTATTAATGAGTTAATTATTGATTTTAAAAGAAAATTTCCTGAAATAGGTGGTAAACTTGAAAGGTTTTCTACTTTTGATAATATAAATTGTAAGCTTCTTTATTTTGTATTTTTACAAAATGCTGCTTCTTATGTTTATATGGCAGAAACTAGAGGAATACCTTTTATGTTTTCATTATATTTAGGGGGTGGGTTTAACTTAGGCGACGCTTCTTCAGACCAAGTATTAAAAAGAGTATTAGACTCCCCTTGTTTTAGAAAGGTAATCGTAACTCAACAGGCAACCTATAATTATCTAATAGAGAAAAACTTTTGCGAATCAGAACAAATAGAGTATATTTTTGGTGCCGCAACCTCTCTTGACAAATTTGAAAGGGAGGTATATGTAAATAAAAAACATTATGGAATTGATAAATTGAACTTGGATATATGCTTTGTAGCCAGTATGAATACTAGCTATGGGCAAGATAATGGCTATGATGTATTTGTTGAAGTTGCAAAACGATTGGTAAAAATGCATAGCAATATTCATTTTCATGTTGTGGGAAATTTCGATGAAAAAATCATTGATATTATAGAAATAAAGGATAACATTACATTTTACGGAATACAATCACCGAATTACTTTGACGAATTTTATAAGGATAAAGATATTATTCTCTCTCCCAATATTCCAGGTATGATATTTACAGGTTCGTTTGATGAATTCCCAACCTTAAGTTGTATAGATGCTGGAATACGCAAAACAGCTATCTTTTGTACAGACCCATTAGACTTGAATAATTCACACTTTAAAGACAACGAACAAATAGTGATTATTAATAGCACTGCATCAAAAATCATCGATAAAATTGATTACTACTATAATAATCCGGAAGACTTGAAGAATATTTGCGAAAATGGTTATAAGGCTATAAAGGATTTGTATGGTTTTGATAATCAGATTGCTGCCAGAATAAGATCATTAGTAGCAAATATTCAATAGTACTGGGTCTGTCTTTATATATATCCAGTAATGGCACAAAAGGGGTTGCCTCTTTAATCATTAAAGAGGCAACCCCTTTTACTCAACTTAAGCTATTCTTTATTTTATATATATTTTTCCCCAGCGATTCTACCTCGAATTACTTTCGCTGGAGTACCATATGCTACAACGTACCCTGGAATATTTTTTATCACAGTGGCTCCAGTTCCTATTATGGTATGCTCTCCAATTGTTATTTCGTGGATCACTTTCGCACCTAAGGAAACAGCAGTAAACAAACCTATTTTTACATTTCCACCAATAGATGAACCCGGAGCTAAACTTGAATAATCTAACATTTTACTGTCATGATCTAAGGATGAATTATTATTTATTATACAAAAATCTCCTACTGTTGCCTCACTACTTATGGTAGTATTGGCCATTATCACTGTGCCTTTTCCTATTAGTACATTCCTGGCTATTTGTGCAGAAGGATGAATTACTTTAATAAAGTTAAACTGAGGGATATTTTGTGAAATTTTATCATAAACTCTGTATCTAATAAAATTATCTCCAATTGCAATAATACCACCCTCTATCTTATACTTTTTTATTAGATCCTCTAAATCCTCTTCTTTTCCAAGTATTTTATATCCGAAGGAGTTAGAACCGACTTCTTTAAATCTGTCTAACAATCCAATAATTTCATATTTATTTTCTTTTTCAATACTATCAATTACAACTTTTGCATGTCCAGAAGAACCAATAACAATAATATTCAAAACAAACATCTCCTAAAAATAAAACCAGTATTTTTTAAAAATATTTAGGCTGTTGTATTTATAATGTTTATGATGTTTTTTTGTACTTCCGATTCTAGTGAATCATACAGAGGCAAGCAAAGGATTCTGCTTGAAATAAACTCTGAATTGGGTGCCCTAAGAGTTTTGTCTTTTATATAGGGTAAATCATTGAGGGATGGATAAAAATATCTTCTTGTATAAATATTTTCACTTGCAAGGACTGCTTGTACTTTTAATAAGTTTTCTTCATTTTTAAATACTGTCGGGAAATAACAATAATTTAAGCTGCTATTTATATTTTGTTCTTGTCTAATCACGTTTTTACTTAAATAGTTCATATAATTATCATACACTTTTTTTCTGTTTTCAAATATTTTGTCAATGTCATCCAATACACATAACCCCATGGCTGCTTGAAATTCATTCATCTTTCCGTTAATACCAACCTCAGTTATATGCCCTGAGTCACTTATTCCAAAATTAATTATTCTCCTAGCCTTGTCATAAAGTTCATCATCGTTTATTACAAGTGCACCACCTTCTATGGTATGAAAAATTTTAGTGGCATGAAAACTAAGGGTAGATATATCTCCATAATTGAGTACACTGTTTCCTTTGTATTTAACTCCAAAGGCATGGGCAGCATCATAAATTACTTTTAAATTATATTTATTTGCTATTTCATCTATTTTTTCTACATCACAGGCATTTCCAAACACATGGACCGGAATTATAGCTGAAGTATTTTTTGAAATTTTTTCTTCAATTTTTTTATAATCTATATTGAAAGTGTCTTTATTTATATCTGCAAAAACTGGATTAATTCCTTGCCATATTTGGCTACTAGTAGTTGCTACAAAAGAAAAGGGTGTGGTAATCGCTTCGCCCTTTATTTCTAAAAGTTTATAGGCAATCTGAAGGGCTATTGTTCCATTTGAAACTAAGAGTATATGCTTTACTCCTAAATATTTCTCCAACCTAGTTTGTAGTTCTTTAACTAATGGACCATTATTGGTAACAAAACCAAGTTTAAATATTTTTTCTATATATGCTTCATATTTCTTTAGTTCAGGAAGGTAAGTTTTCGTTACATTAATCATTTCTTTCTCTCCTACACTGTTTTATTTTGTTAATCATTATCTATACTATGATATGCAAAAACTTAGATTTTGTTTATGTTAATACAGATAACTGGGTGGTGAAATTTACAGTTGAATTTATATTAAAACTTAGACTGCTAAAAAGGCAAGAAAGAAGAGAACTTATGGAAATTAAAATTAAAAATCTTGATGTAGAGTTTATATAAAAATAGATGAAATTACGAAAAAAGAATTATTCTGTTTACTTTGCCCAAGGTTAGGATAGGGCAACCACAGCGGTGAACCGAGGCTGGGAAAGCTTTGGCTTGGAAACGGAAAATATGAAGCTACCAAAACTAAAACCCCGCCAGTAGGGGTTCAGTGGAGGGAAATTTAAATTATTGGCTACGCTCGTAGATGCCTAGGTGTTATGGCTTTCGGACAGGGGTTCGACACCCCTCGCCTCCACCAAGAAGAATCTAGATCCATAAGTGAAAACGTTACATGGGGCCAGCGCAAGAGGTTTGCTGATGGTAAGGTAAGCATGCCCTATGGACAATTCCTTGGATATGAAAAAGGGGAAGATGGCATACCTAAAATTGTAGAAAAGGACGCAGTAGTTGTGAGATTGATTTATAAACTGTACCTTGAGGGCAAGACACCATCAGGAATTGCAAAGCATTTGACTACAAATAAAATTCTAACTCCAGGAGGTAAGGAAGTTTGGCGACAAATCACAGTACTGAGCATTCTTAAAAATGAAAAGTATAAAGGTGATGCTATGCTACAAAAAAGCTTTACGGTGGACTTTCTTACCAAGAAAAAGAAGATTAATGAGGGAGAAATCCAACAGTATTATGTTGAAAACAGCCATCCAGCAATAATTACTCCTGAGGTGTTTGACCTGGTTCAACATGAATTTAAGAAACGTAAAAACGTTAAGGGTTATAAAACAGGAGGGGA
>JANZQE010000063.1:0-11746 GCA_038040705.1 Clostridium sp.
TTTTCACATATATCCTTAGCACATTCTAGTTCTAATATGTGTTTTTGACTATAATCAAAGGACACTGCAATAACCTCTTTATATTTCTTTAATGCCCAAAATAAACAAGTAGTGCTATCTTGTCCACCACTAAATACTACTATCGCTTTTTCACTATTCATAATTAACACGCCTCTCTTTACTTATTATAAAGCATCATAAGTTTATTATTTAAGATTACATCGGTATTAAATCTTCCTCTAAAAGTAGTTGACATTGTTTTAGTGCCAGTCTTTTTTATGCCCCTGGTTGTCATGCAACCATGCTCACCTTCTATTATAACTGCCACATCTGAGGAGCAAGTTATAATTTGAATAATGTCAGCTATGTCTGTTCCTATTCTTTCTTGAAGCTGAAGTCTGCGACCTACCATATCAGCAACTCTTGCAATTTTGCTTAAGCCAATAATTTTTTTTGTAGGAACATATGCAACTGAAACTTTCATATTATACATAAGGGCTAAATGATGTTCACAATGACTAAAGATTTCGATGTCCTTCATTATCACTAAATCTTTAGAGTCCTCGTTAATTATTAAATCATCTTCAAAAGTTTTATCAAACATTTCAGCAATTTCATCATTGCTATAGCACATACCAGCAAATACTTCCTCGTACATCTTAGCTACACGTGCAGGGGTATCAATAAGTCCTTCACGAGATGGGTCATCACCTAGTGCTATTAAAATACCTTTTATGTGCTCTTCTATTGCTTTTGTATCTATTGCCATAACTTTATACACCTCTCTTGTTTGGATCCCAAATGATTTTATGTAGTTGAATTTGAAGATTAACGCCATTCATTTTATTATCCTTCATAAATTCTACAATTGTCTCTAGGTCAATTTGCCCGAATACTGGGCTAATATACACATTTATTCTATCTGAAAGTTCATATTTATCTATAATATATTTGGATTTTTCTAAATCTTGCCTGCTGCCACACACAAATTTAACTGTATCTTTATCACTTAAATATTTAAAATTATTTAAATCCATCTTATCTTCCATTTTGCTAAAAGGTAGTTTATAATCCATATTAAAACTTGGTGGATTTGCTATACTAGAAAATTTCTGCAAAATAACGCTACCATTAGTTTCTATTTCAACATGTAGTGATATATCCTTCGAAAGTATTTCTAATAATTCTATAATTCCTTCTTGAAGTAATGGCTCTCCACCAGTTAAAGTTACGTTTCTAATGTCAGTGGATTTTATATAACTATATATATCCACAGATGTCATGAGGTCATAACTAACACCTGAAGAATTGGCCCAAGTGGTATCACAGTAGCTACAATTTAATTTACAAACTGCAAATCTTAAAAATACTACTAGTTGTCATGATAAAGGACCTTATCCGTTAACACTTGTAAACTTTTCAACTACCTTAAATTTCACTTGGGTGAGCCTCGCTTTCTTCATATGATGCACTATTGGTAGGTGTTTCATAAACAGTAGTTGTCTTTACATTATATCCTTTGTCCTTCATTAATTTAAAGAAAAATGCTGAAAAGTTTTCTGCTGTTGGCCTGAAATCAACCTCAATTACTTTAAAACCATCTTGTTTAATACAATTTAATGTTAATTCTCTCATGGAGTCCATTTGCACTATTAATGAATGGTCATAATAATCTACCATAGATTTAACATCGTTTTTTAAATCACCAAAATCTATTACCATGCCGTCAAGCTGTCCACCTCTTATAAGGGTTTCTGATTGTACTTCCACGTAAACATTCCATCTATGACCGTGAATATTTGAACACTTTCCATCATAACCAGAAAGAAAATGTGCACTGTCGAAGCTGTGTTCTGCCTTTAAAATATACATGAGGAGACCTCCTATTAATTTTTCCAAAATAAAAAAGGGCATAATCCACCCTCATACAAAAAAAGCTACCTAAAACGGTAGTTACGTCCTAGTTTTGTTTATAGACAGGATGGTTTAGAACTGTCTTATTTGGTTTTATAATTATTAATTTTACTATAAAATATGAAGTATGTCAAATTAACATTAGGTTTACTTTATACTGAAATTGTGCGATAATATAAAGTTGTAAAAGCAAAATCATTCATAGTACATATGCAATATATTGGTTATAATATATTAAAAAATAACGTTGTAAGTGAGGAGAAAAGATGAAAATAGGATTCGATCAGAAGAAATATCTAGAAGAACAATCAAAGTTTATATTAGAAAGAGTTAATAATTATGATAAGTTATATTTGGAATTTGGAGGTAAACTTTTTAATGATCTTCATGCAAAAAGAGTTTTACCAGGATTTGATGAAGATGCGAAAATCAAACTATTACATAAATTAAAAGAAAATGTTGAAGTAATTATTTGTGTATTTGCAGGGGATATTGAAAGAAACAAAATAAGAGGCGACTTTGGTATCACGTATGATGTGGATGTACTAAGATTAATTGATGATTTACGTGCCTATGAGCTAGATGTAAATAGTGTTGTGATCACTAGATATGACGGCCAACCAGCAACTACGATTTTTATTAATAAACTTGAACGCAGAGGCATTAAAGTATATAAACACAGAGCAACTAAAGGATACCCTTCAGATGTTGATACAATTGTAAGTGATGAGGGATACGGTAAAAATCCATTTATTGAAACCACAAAATCTATTGTTGTAGTAACAGCACCAGGTCCGGGAAGTGGGAAGCTAGGTACTTGCCTTAGTCAGCTTTATCATGAACATAAGCGAGGTAGAGCGGCGGGATACTCGAAATTTGAAACTTTCCCAGTATGGAATATCCCACTAAAGCATCCTCTGAATATTGCCTATGAAGCTGCAACAGCAGATCTTAACGATGTGAATATGCTGGATTCCTTCCACTTTGATGCTTATAATAAGATATCTGTAAACTATAATCGTGATATTGAAACATTCCCTGTACTTAGACGAATTATAGAAAGGATAACTGGGGAAGAGGCTATCTATAAGTCTCCGACAGATATGGGAGTTAATAGAGTGGGCTTTGGAATCACAGATGATGAGGTTATCAAAGAAGCATCTAGACAAGAGGTAATAAGAAGGTATTTCAAAACAGGTTGTGAATATAAAAAAGGGTACATAAATAAAGAAACTTTTGAAAGAGTAAAACTTCTTATGGAAGAACTTAATCTAAAACAAGAAGACAGAAAAGTTGTTATTCCTGCAAGAGAACGTTCAGCTAATTTAAAACAATGTTCAATTAAAAGTGAAGCTTGTCCAGCACTTGCAATGGAGCTTGTGGATGGTACAATATTAACTAGTAAGAGCTCAGATATAATGGATGCATCAGCTGCTATAATTTTAAATGCTGTTAAATATTTTGCGAATATAGCGGATGATATTCATCTTATATCTCCAGTTATACTAGAGCCAATTATAAATTTAAAATCAAATACACTAGCTAGTAAAAAACCAGCTTTAGACTGCGAAAACGTGTTGATTGCGCTTAGTATATGTGCAGTTACAAATCCTACAGCACAGGTTGCTATGGATAAACTTACAATGCTAAAGGGATGTCAAGCTCACTCAACTACAATTATAAGTACAGCTGATGAGCAAACTTTTAGAAAACTTGGTATAGATATAACATCTGATGCAGAATACGCAACAGAGAGCCTTTACTATAACAACTAAAAAATGGGCAGTTAATAAATTTATTAACTGCCCATATTTATTTTATTTTATTTTTATTCTACTCCCATAATAGCAGCAACCAATGGCCCCGTTAAATTGCGGCTGATTAATATGAACTATATCCTCATAGTCTTTTATCAGAAAAGATTTTATTGCAGTATTATTAGCAACGCCACCAGTTAAAACTAATGATTTTCCTTTGAAATTACTTAAAAGAGGCTTAAGTCTCTTGTATAGAGAGTAATTAACACTAGAACACAAGCACTCTATACTTACCCCCTCTGCTATTTTTCCAATTAATTCTGACTCGGAAAAAACAGCACAGGTTGAATTAAGTTCTATAGGATTTTCATAATGCACACTCATATCATCCAGTGGTATTTCAAGTATATTTGCCATATGCTCTAAATATCTACCACAGGAAGCTGCACATTTTTCATTGAGTTCTAAGTCTGTAATGATACCTTTCTCCACTTTAACAACTTTAACATCTTGGCCGCCTACGTCGAGTAGTATGAAATCTTTTAAATTAGTTTGATAGAATGCACCATACACATGGGCTTTTATCTCATTTATTGGGGTGAACATCAATAAATCAGTGTTGTTTTTCCCATAACCTGTAGACACAGCCTTATCAATTTGCCCTATACCAAGTTTTTCTAAATTAACAATAATCTTACCATCAAAATCACAGTAATTTCTATAGAAGTTCATGGTACTTACTTTTATGGAATGTATTATAACATTGTCTTCCATTAAAACAATTTTAACTTCGCGACTTCCAAGGTCTATACCGAGTACTCGCATTTTTCTGCCTCCTTTAAATCTAAAAGCATATCAAGAAATGCTTCGAGCCTCAGTTTTGTCCTTGCATCTAAGGTATTTAATTTGTCACCTTCAATATTTAATATGGGAATATCTAGTTTATCTTTTAGAACGATATGCTCTACTGCTCTATAGCAAAATGCTTGAGTATAGTGAATTATGCCATCTAGTTTTCTTTCTGAAATTTGTTTTTGTAATTCTTTAATTCTAAATTCAATATCATAAGGATAAGTATAGTCATAATACTGGTGATATATATTTAATGCACTATCTACTCTAGGAAAGGCAAATTCTCTCTGAACCTCGTTGTATACAAAATTAGCATCAAACTTTTCAACAAATTCGTATATATCTGGAAACATAGGGGGAACACCAATGTATCCAAGGCGAAGTTTTCTACTTATGGGCTTTCTATTCTTCATATCACAAATAACTTTTTTTAGGTCAGTTTCAAAGGCGTCTATACCTCCATTAAAGTCACTTGTACACACTTGGTATAGATGATTCTCAAAGCCCGTTGCCTTATTATGTATATATGTTAACTCATCTATTTCTTTGACTAAGGCTCGAACTTCATTTAGTCTTTTTCTAACCACTTCAACCTGATCATATGTGACATTGAATCTATCCATAAACTTATTTATTTCATTTTTCACATCCTCTGGCCTGTGATCGTGTGGAAAAGAAAAGGGATAAACTTTAATTCCTTTTAACTTAAGTACTTCACATAGGGCCTTGGTATTAGAACAGTCGCCCTCCATAACTCCAACTATTTCTTTTATGTTATTTGAGAGGCAAGCTCCATAAATCCCCTTTGTCCAAGTGCAGAGGCTCTTAGGGAAACCGTCTCTTTCTGCAATATCTATATATTTCGTATAGTCATTAGACGTTATAAAAATATTATTTAAATCTACAGGCGTATAACCTGCTGCAATAAGAACCTCTATTGGCACGGTAGTTGTTAAACCTATTTTTTTCATTATTAGTCCTCCTAAAAAAAAAACTACCTAAAAAGGCAGTTACGTCCTAGTTTTGTTTATAGACAGGATGGTTTAGAACTGTCTTATTAAGTTTCATGTTTCTAAATTTTACTATAGGTTACTATGGATGTCAAATAGATATTATTTTTTACTTATTTCCGTTTTATTAAATCCTTAAATTTCAATCGCTTGCCATAATGAAGTATAGCAGAGGAATATATTTTTATAGAAATCCAAGCTATAAAAACAATTGTTATTATCAAAGAGAATAGTGAGGCCGCAATTTGCCAAACAGGAACTTCCGCAGCTAAAATTCGAGAGGGCATGGAAAATGGAGCAGAAAATGGAATTATAGATGAGACGATAGCTATAGTACTATTTGGAACTGCAAGTGTGAAGTATCCCATATAAAATCCCGCCAAAGATATCATAGATATAGGCATAAGAGCTGAATTAACATCCTCTGCCTTACTAACGGTAGCCCCAGCAACTGCGTTCATCATAGCATATAGTGAGTAACCTAATGTAAAATATATAACAATCATAAGAAGGCTAAAAGGGGTGAAACTAGAAAAATTAATCGCTTGACCTGCTATCTCAAAATTTTCAGGAAACGTTAATTTATACGTTAGTGTACCAGTAAGTACAACCATGAACAGTTGTATTAAACCAAGGAGACCCATGGCGGCACTTTTCCCAAGTATTATTTTTGATGGCTTTGTTGAGGTTACAAGGAGCTCCATTACTCTTGAAGTCTTTTCAGAAGCTACTGACATTGCTACTCCATAACCATAATAATAAATTGCAAAAAATAATAGCATACTTATAACCATACTTGAAATATAGCTATTCATTTTTCCTTTTCCTAGTTCACTCACGTTATAAGAAACATCACTTTGTACCATTTGAGAAACATCATCAGATACGCCAGCGGTGGTTAATAAGTCCGTCACGAAAATGTTTTTTATAAGGTTACTAATTTCACTCGGATTTATGCCACTACCAGATTGTTTAACTAAATAATCAAAAGTAGGCACGTCGTTTTTCTCATCAAAGATAAGTAGAACATTTTTTTCGTCTTCCTTGATTTTACTTTTAATTAAATCTATATTATCAGAAGTCTCGGACTTGAATTCGTATTCTAAAAAGGCTTTATCAAGTTCGTCTAAATTTTCTTTTAGAATATCCTTAGAATCAACGACATATACAATTCCTTTAGGTCCTTCTTTGTTAGTATCAGAATTCTGTGTTTCGTTTTTTTCAGGGCTATCAAAACTTTTTATTATAGCTGGCATGCTAATTATTAAAACTGTTAAAACAAGTGTAATTGCAGTTGAAATGATAAACGACTTTTTCCTTGAGTTTTCCTTAAAAGTATAACCTAAAACAGTAAGAATCTCTTTCATTATTGTTCACCAACCTTTTCAATGAATTTTTCATGAAGCGAAGGTTCACGAATTTCAAATTTATGAAGTCTTATTTTCTTTGCCATGATTTTTTCTAAAAGACTATAACCTTCCGCGTCTGATTTAATTTTAAGTTCATAGCTAGCAGCGGTTTTTGATATAATATTCATGCCTAGTTCTTTTAAAAGATCATCGATTTCTTCTTGACAGCTTACAGTAAGATTTGTTCTTCCATAACCAGCCTTTATTAATTTTAAATTACCCTTAAGAGCCGTTTGTCCATTTTTCAATATCACAAGATCTTCACAATAGTCTTCGATAGATTGCATTTGATGGCTGGACATTATAATGAATTTCCCATTTTCAACTAATTCGTAAATAACACTTTTAAACAAGTCAGCATTAACTGGATCAAGGCCACTTAGAGGCTCATCTAAAACAATTAATTCTGGGTCGTGTAAAATAGATGTTACAAACTGGATTTTCTGCTGATTACCTTTAGAAAGTTGTTCTGCAGTTGAGTTTAAATATTCAGACACCTTAAGTCTGTCAAACCAATAGTTTATGGATTTCTTTACTGACTTTCCGTCCATTCCTCGGAGTTTTCCGAAATAGGAAAGTTGGTCTACTATTTTAGCCTTTGGATACAAGCCTCTTTCCTCTGGCAAATATCCAAACTTTACGCTTTCCCTTGTAACAGGTTTACCATTCCAATCTATAGTTCCTCTATCTTTTTCGAGAATACCTAAAATCATTCTTATGGTAGTTGTTTTCCCAGCTCCATTGGTACCAAGTAAGCCAAATACACCTGGCTTTTCTATTTTAAATGAAATGTTATCTACTGCGGTGTTGTCACCGAAATTTTTCACTAGGTCTGAAACATTTAATGCCACATTAATTCCCCCCTCGTATTCAATACATCCATATTATAGCATAAAATAAAAATAAAAACTGCCACAGACATTATGTCCATGGCAGTTTTGCTGTATAGGTTAAATACGGTATTTAAGGTTTTTTAAAATATTAGTCTAGGATAGTTACCGTTAAGTACTTAACACCCCAACTAATGGCCTCTTGCCGCGTATTAAAATATACATCTATATAGTTTCCTTTTACTGAAGAACCTTTGTCAGCTGCTATGGCATTTCCATAACCTGCAACATGTAATTTTGTTCCTAGAGGAATAACACTAGGGTCTACAGCTATTGTACTATAGCCACTAGGGCTTCTTACAGCCTTACGTCCAGAAGCGGTATAAGTATTATCTACTCCATTAAATGCCCAATAAGCAGTAGCTTTTACGGTAAGAGTCTTTCCAGAAGTGGGGGCGGACGCTATATTAACAACGTTCGAGGTACTTTTTGAATAGCTACCTCTGGAAACGGTTTTTGGTGACATAGTACCCTGAACTATAATTTTATTTTTAGGCTCTTTAACTATAGTTTCTTTTACCACTTTTCTAGCGACTTCTTTACCATTTTCATAAGTCACATCTATACTAATACTTTTTTCGCCTTTTACGCCATTTTGGGAAACACTCTTTTTAGATTCTAATACAGCTTTATCATTTTTAATTACTGTTTTAAAATCTATAGACTCTGTTTCTTCTATTGTTTTTGTTTTAACCCTAGTAATGATAACATCCATTCCCTTAGTTAAATTGGTTTTTAATGATGGTAAAACCGTATCGGTAGGGCCTAATATTATCTTTTGTGTTTTTAACATTAGTGCGACATCACTTTCCGCAGAGGATATATTCAGCTCTTTATTGTCTACAAGAACTTTGAGATCTACAGCACGTTTTATAATTATGATATCGTTGTTAAGTATTTTTGAATCTAAATCTTTATCAATTTTATCTTTTAGGGCTATAGCTATATCGGCTTTCTTTAATGCTAAGTCAAAAGTTTTTTGGTAAGTTACGAGTTTAGTTGGATTACCGTCTACAATCACAGTAATGTTTTTTCTTGCAAAGCCCACAAAAACGCCTGAAGTTACAATTATGGTAAGCAGTATAAATCCAATTATAATTTTTCTGCGCTTAACTTTTAAAAATTCAACTATAATAATCATCATCTCCTAATTATAAGTTTTGGTATAATAGTTTATGTCGTATTCCCAAAATATAGGGGTAGGTGTGTATTAATGTATGTGTATGATTATATTTTATTTTCTATGCAAGTTAATAAATGGGAAATTATTGTAATGTTAGTAGTATATCATATTTTTCTGTTCAAGGGAATTATTATTTTTAACATGCATTTTGACACATGCATGGGAACCTTGTGAAGAAATAAAATGCACACACTATTTTAGAGGGTTAGTTTAGATTTGAGTTTTTATATAATATCGCATATAATAACACTAGTATGGGAGTTGGTTTTTTGAAATTAAGAGAGCTTAAGAATATTATATTTAAATCATCTTCAGATAACATGAGAAGTAATGGACAAAAAATATTTAATAGTGGGTTAGTTACTAAGGTTAATGGCAAAACAATAAATAATATGTATCATATATATGGCTCAGTTAGTAATGAAACAAAATCCGATGAATTAAATACTCATATAAAAATAGATTTATCAAAGGGAAAATTAGATGGGGTAAAGTGTACTTGTGAGAGTTTCAAAGGACGTCCAAGTACAGACTATTTATTTATGTGTAGTCATTTAACTGCTACAGCCTACAGTTTTTTTAGTTTAGCTGCAAAAAAAACTGTTAATGAAGACAAAAAACCGGAAATCATTCAAGAGAATAATTCGAAAAAACAGGGGACAAATAGTATTGCAAAGCTTATTCGGAAGGTTTCTAAAGGCCCAACTTATTATGAGGCACAAAACGCAATAGATAATGAAAAAACAAAAATTGACCCTAGAGACTTAAGGATTTGTTTGTCAGGCATAAAGAATAAGAAAATTAAATTTAATTATGATGGATTCGAGTTCGAAGCTCCTGTTTTACAAGATAATTTACCGTTAAACTTTACAGTAAAGATTAGAGATAAAAATTTTGTTTTAACAACTCACAAGCAATTTCCAGTATCATTAAATGATATGAATGACGTATATTTATTTAATTGGAAGCTTTATCTACCATCAAAGGGTCAAGTTTCAAAATATATGCTTCTATGTGAAAAGTTGAAAATAAAAGGTGAAATTCTATACAAAAGGGAAATAGAGAATTATAATAAACTTATTCCTTTTTTAAGCAGTATTTCAAGTGATATTAATATTAGCGAAGAGGTAAAAGTCTTTGCAGCCGGATTTATTAAGCCGGAGTTTTACTTGTATGAGATAGAAAATAAGATTTACTGTGATGTAAAAGTAAATTATGGTGATGAGAAAATCAATATTTTAAAGGCTGATAAAAATAAAACTACAATTATAAGGAACTATAAAAAAGAGCAGAAGATACTTATTGAACTCGAAAAATATAATTTTAAAAGAAAAAATGAGTCCCTAACATTTACAGGTGGGGACCTAGAACTATTTGATATTTTAAGTAAGAGTGAAAAAAGTCTACATTGCCTATGAAATGTCACCTTTTTGAAAAGTTTTAAATCAAAAGAAATATATGATTACAAGGCTATAGAAGCCGTAGTGCAAGAAAAGGATGGGTACTATGAATTTTCTTATGGTTTAAAAAACGTGGGAGATATGGAAATGCATAGTGTTCTTGCAGCTTTCAAGCAAAACAAACGATGTTATAAAACTAAAAACAATAATTTTCTAGACTTTGAAGATGAGGGTGTTAAGAATTTCTTTAATCTAATAGAAATATTAAATATTAATGAAAAAATGAAAACAGGTTTAATTCAAATAGAAAAAAGTAAGGGTATATACTTAAGTGAAAAGATAAAAAGTAGTAACATTGAATTTATAAAAGGCACTGAAGTGTTAAAAAAGATGGAAGATGTTTTATACAATATAAATAACACGGATATATGTGTACCGGAGAATTTAAAGGCTACACTTAGAGAATATCAAATTGATGGTTTTAAATGGCTTAAAAGTTTAAGTACACTTGGATTTGGAGGGATACTTGCGGATGAAATGGGTCTTGGTAAAACAATACAAATAATAGCTTTTTTATTATCAGAGGATAATAAAAAAACTATTATTGTAAGTCCAACCTCCCTTATTTATAATTGGAAGGCAGAACTCGAAAAATTTGCACCTAGTTTAAAAGTTGCAATTGTACATGGAGAAACAGGTTATAGACATAAAGTAATAGAAAATTTAAATGATTATGATGCAATATTAACAACCTATGGAACATTAAGAATGGACATAGAGAGGTACCAAGATGTTATTTTTGATAATTGCATTATAGATGAAGCTCAAAATATAAAAAATTATTTGGCTCAAAACACAAAAGTTATTAAAGAAGTTAAAGCTCATGTAAAATTTGCGTTAACGGGTACTCCTATGGAAAACAATTTAACGGAACTGTGGTCTATATTTGACTTCATAATACCAAATTATTTATACTCAAAAGAAGCTTTCGAATCCAAATTTATAATTACAAGACAAGGAGATTTGGAGGAGCTTAAATTACTTATTAAACCTTTTCTATTAAGAAGAACTAAAAAGGAAGTAATGAAAGAATTACCAGATAAAATAGAAAAGAAATTTATTGTTGAGATGACAACATCTCAAAGGGCAGTATATAAATCTTATATTAAAACTGTAAGGGAGAAAATAAAAAATGATGGGGATGGAAGAATAGAGGTTTTTTCCTATTTAACTAGGCTCAGGCAAATTTGTTTGGATCCTTCACTTGTATTAGATGATTATAAAGGTGGAAGTGGAAAGCTAAAAGTTGCAACGGAGCTTATTGAGAAACA
>JANZQE010000064.1:0-2736 GCA_038040705.1 Clostridium sp.
ATGGAAGCACAGCGTGTACTTTCAGAAAATAACCAACGAGCAAATTCTCAGAAAGTACACGCTGTGCTTCCATTGGATTACAAACTTCTAGTACCGTATATGGTGTGTTGAAATCTACACCTTTTTCCTTTAGCTTTGCAGTTAAATCAAAATTCCATAAAATGCCGAATTTTTCTTCCTTCAAACTTTCTTCAAGTGCACGAACAGCTTCGTCTTTGCTTTTGGTTGTTTCAACAGTATAATCAAACATTTTTATATCCATCTCCTTCTTGGTTAAATTACTCTACTTTATTATGATTCCCTATCAACGCAGAATAAAACTATACTTTCTAAAATCACTACTTAATAAACCATGTGTAAGCAATCGAATCTCGTGAATTCGTTCTTTCTTCTATCCTTTTACCATCATAAAATAAAAAAGTCTTCATCCCTTTAGTTGCATTAGCGATGTCGTGACTTTCAATAATAACTCCATTAGAATTATCCACCACGAACTCAACATCATATCTTTCTCCAGCGCCAACAGTGAGAACTTGATTCTCAATTGTTTGTGAATTATTAATTGATTGTCCGTCAGTACTAACTACTTTGTAGGAAACATCGTGAAAATGTATTTTATGTTTCATAAACCCTTCATTAATTAATCGCATCCTTACTTCATCTCCTCGACTAAATTTTAATAGATAAAACATGTGATTAAATATCAAATCTTCTTTTCTTAAAATTTTACAGTACAATTTTCAAGGAACTATGGAGTTATACTGGAGATTTAAAGGATTTTGGTTTTTGATATACTGTTCACTGAGGCAAAATTGTCGGACTTTCTTTTTATTTAAGCACAAAAATTTATATTCTCCCAAACCAAAAACAGCTTGAAGAATCATCTAGACATCGACTTTTTCTGCAAGCTGTTTTAGTTACATAGATCTCTAATAAATTTACTCTACTTCAGCCAGTTCATTTTCTGTTACCCATTTTTGATTAGTAACTTCTTCTCCGTTTTCCGTTGAAGTAAAATCGATCATATAAACGGTCGTCTCTTCAGCTGAATCAATTTCAGCAGTCACACCCTTCATTCCTTCCATATGAGAGGCCTCTACAGTGACTTCATCGCCCACCTGGTACGATTCTTTCTGTGCATAAGTAATCTCTTCATGAATAATCCACTTATGGTCTTCTACTCTTTCTCCGCCATTTGATGGATCATAAGAAATGCT
This sequence comes from Clostridium sp., assembly GCA_038040705.1. Lineage (GTDB taxonomy): Bacteria > Bacillota > Clostridia > Clostridiales > Clostridiaceae > Clostridium_AD. The sequence continues at coordinate 1,218 of JANZQE010000064.1, forward strand.
ATAGGCAGTGGTATCGTAAGCACCTACAATGGTTGCCTCAGCACCCTCCATTCCTTCCATATGTGATGCAGTTATAATTGCTGAGCTCGCAACTTCAAACATTGGGTCCCCAGCTTCTTCTAACCCTTCAGGTACCTCACCAGAACCAGACATATCCATTCCTGAATGGTCCATCCCCTCCATCGAATCTCCTTCACTCTGAGTTTCTGTCTCAGGTTCGCATTTTGATTTGGATTATCCTTTTCATTATCTGCACAGGCAAATAATACTGTACTTAATGCTAACGTCAATGCACCCGTCATGAATTTCTTACTTAATTCCATTTGTAAAACCTCCTTACATGTTTGTATTGGTATATTACCCAATGATTGTGCAGAAAACATGTAGAAATGATAATAAAACAAATTAATTGTGATAATATCTTTTCATAACATATTGCTTCTTTATAAATACTACAACTAGCTCCTTATCATAAATCCTTTAGTACTTAACACTCTTTTGTTCCTGAACGCTTCGAATTTCGTGCTGAATACATTCATTAATCGTCTTGTTGGGGATGCATTTTAATTAAAGTAATGAGATGAGATACCTACCTCGTCTATTAACCCTAGAAAATTTATAAACCCCCTAATCTGCACGCTATTTGCATATTTTAGTGGTATACACATGTTGTGATGTAAAAAAATAATTGCGAGGTGCATTTTCCATGTCGGGATCAGATTACAAAAAAGATAGTATTTCTCTTACTGGAGCAGTCGGATTAGGTACAGGAGTCATGATCAGCGCAGGGATTTTCGCGTTGCTTGGGCAAGTAGCCGAGATGGCAGGTTCATGGTTTCCATTTATTTTCATTGTAGGTGGAATTCTAACAGCCTTTAGTGCCTACTCCTATGTAAAATTAAGCAATGAGTTCCCTTCAGCTGGAGGAATCGGTATGTTTTTAGTGAAGGCCTATGGAAAAGGAACACTAACTGCTTCTGCAGCACTTTTAATGGCTTTTTCCATGGTAATTAATCAAAGTCTAGTAGCAAGAACATTCGGAACCTATACACTTCAACTCTTTGATGGTGAACAAAGTAGTTATTGGATTCCTTTACTTGGAGTTGCCTTACTTACTGTTGCCTTTTTAGTAAATATTTCAGGAAACAGCTTTATTCAATCCTTCACCTCAATTGCTTCTCTTTTAAAGATTGTTGGATTATCAATCTTCGCTATTGCTGGATTATGGGTTTCAGGGTTTTCATTTACACCTGCAGAGGGAGGACAAAACCTGTCAGATCCTTCGACCGCAAGCTATATAGCAGCCGTGGCACTTACGATTCTTGCATTTAAAGGATTTACCACCATTACAAATAGTGGATCGGAAATTGTTAAACCAAAAAAAAATGTTGGACGAGCCATCATGATTTCAATTTCCATCAGTTTACTTGTTTATTTACTGCTCGCCTGGGCTGTTTCAAGTAATTTATCTCTATCTGAAATTATTAACGCAAAGGACTATGCTCTTGCTGAAGCTGCA
>JANZQE010000065.1:0-4377 GCA_038040705.1 Clostridium sp.
ACTCCTGGAAGAACACCAGGTTGATAGGTTAGAGGTGTAAGCATGGTAACATGTTCAGCTGACTAATACTAATAAGTCGAGGGCTTGACCTTAATATGAAAATGCGAAAAATTTATTTCACTGTGCAATTTTGAGAGAATACTTTTCTATAAAAAGAGTAACATTCTCTATAAAAAATGATGATGAGAAGATATTTTATATCTAATATCCGTAGTCAACGACGGTAGATTCTCACTTATTATTTCTAAAAAATAATCTGGTGATTATGGCATGAAGGTAACACCCCTTCCCATACCGAACAGGTAGGTTAAGCTTCAACGCGCCAATGGTACTGCAAGGGTGACCTTGTGGGAGAGTAGGTTGTCGCCAGGTAAATACTAAAATACTAATATTTTAGTATTTTAGTATTTTATAAGGCTCCTTGGTCAAGCGGTTAAGACACCACCCTTTCACGGTGGTAACAGGGGTTCAATTCCCCTAGGAGTCACCATATTTATGCAGATGTGGCGGAATGGCAGACGCACTAGACTTAGGATCTAGCGCCTCACGGTGTAAGGGTTCAAGTCCCTTCATCTGCACCAATTAAGCGGGTATAACTCAATGGTAGAGTGTTAGCCTTCCAAGCTAATTACGAGGGTTCGATTCCCTCTACCCGCTCCATTTTTTTGTTTATAATATGTGTCTTTAGCTCAGTTGGATAGAGCAACGCCCTTCTAAGGCGTGGGCCGGGGGTTCGAATCCCTTAAGACACACCATACATTGGGATATCGCCAAGCGGTAAGGCACCACACTTTGACTGTGGCATTCGTAGGTTCAAATCCTTCTATCCCAGCCAATATGGTTTACTAGCTCAGTTGGTAGAGCACATGACTTTTAATCATGGTGTCCGGGGTTCGATTCCCCGGTAAGCCACCAAAATTTGTAGGGCTCCTTGGTCAAGCGGTTAAGACACCACCCTTTCACGGTGGTAACAGGGGTTCAATTCCCCTAGGAGTCACCATAAAAAGCTCTTGCATTTGCAAGGGCTTTTTTATTTACAATTTTTTTGAGAAATAATAATTAATGTATCCACAGAAAATATTATTATAACTGTGGATAATGATGAATTATTGTTGATAACTTTTAGGATTTAGTGTATATTAAAAAAATGGAGATGAAATTATGTTTATAAACGAAAGAATTTTTACTGCAGAATTTATAAGTAGACCAAATAGATTTCAAGCTTATGTTAATCATAATGGTAGTGAATTAATGGTACATGTTCCTAACACAGGTAGATGCAAGGAAATATTAATCGCTGGGGCTAAAGTTCTATTAAGAGAAGAGCTTAATCCTAGCCGAAAAACACTATATGATCTAATAGCAGTATATAAAAAGAATAAAATTATTAACATAGATTCACAGATTCCTAATAAGGTTGTGGATGAAGCATTAAAGAATAAAAAAATACAAAAGCTTATTAAATACAATATAGTACAGAGAGAAAAAACTTTTGGAAATAGTAGATTTGATTTCAAATTATCTAACGACCTTGGTGAAGAATATTATCTTGAGGTTAAGGGCGTAACATTAGAAGTAGATGGTAATACTATGTTTCCGGATGCGCCCACAGAAAGAGGAAAAAAACATATACTAGAACTTATAGATGCTAAAAAAACAGGCTTTGGGGCTGGAATACTATTTCTAATTCAGATGAGTAATATAAATATGTTTACTCCAAATGATGCTATGGATAGAGCTTTCGGTGATGCACTAAGATTAGCTAAAGAAAGTGGTGTTGATATTTTTGCTTATGAATGTGAAGTTTCTGAAAAATTTATAACTTTAAGTTCGCCAGTTCGAGTTATATTATAATTTAATTAGGTTTTAAACAAAACGTTATAAATTACATAGGCTTATAAGGAGGTAATAAATTGAAGTTTAAATATTGTCCACATTGCGGAAAAGAATTAACTCTTAAAGATAGCTGGGATGAAGGCGCTGTACCATATTGTAATTTAGATGATATTATGTTTTTTGATACACCGAAACCATGCATAGTAGTTGCGGTTATGAAGGGTAAAGAAATTTTACTTCTTAAACAGAGCTATACATTTAAAAACTCAAAAGTATTAGTGTCAGGATACGTAACTAATGGTGAGTCCGTTGAGGAAACTGTGTACAGAGAGGTAAAAGAAGAAACAGGAATATCAGTAGGCACAATAAAATATTTGGGAAGTGAGTATTTAGCTTCTAAGGAAATTATAATGTTAACTTTTAGTGCTATGTATGTTGATGGATACATAATAAAATCCTCAGAAGTTGAGGATGCTGAGTGGAAACACATAGATGATGCATTGTGTGAAATGAGTGAAGATGAGATAGGTAAAAGAGTTGTTAGAAAATTACTAAGAGAAATGAAGTAATTTAATTAATTTAATTAATAATCTTAGAAGATTCAATTCATCTAATCATCGGGTCTTCTAAGACTATTAAATAAGAATAAAATATAATAACCTAATTATCTAAGATTTTAAGCGAATCTAGTCAAAAGGATCTCCAGATATTGGCCTTCTACGTAATTTACTGCGGCTTCATCAATCATCATACCTACAAGGGTAAGTTCTGTACCTGTATCAGTATCGCCCGTTAGATTCCAATAGTATTCTTCCATTTCATGAAGTCTTGGTGTGTTTAGTGATTTTTCTAGGAGTTCAATGTTTTCTTTAGATATATATGATATTTGTGCTCTTACAAATATGATTATTTTTTTATTTTTCTTATTGATATCTAGGTGAACATTATATGAACCGTTTTTATAACAATAATTCATTAATTCGGTTACTATTTTTATATTTCTTTGATTTGTGTGCTTCAAACTTAATCATTCTCCCTTCTAAATGCAGTTATAATTGGGATAAGAATTATACATACTATTCCCCCTGCAAACCCATTGTTGTATAAATTTAAACCGCCATGAAGATATCCAAGATTCATCATTAGGCATATGTGTAAAAAACCAGCAAGTGCTCCGTATGCCCATCCAAATTGACCCGAGATGGGAGCTAATGTTGAACTAAATAAAATTCCAAGCACCATTCCAGGGGAATCAATTTGCCAAATATTCAATAAAGATGCAAGTGTTGCACCAATCATAACAGGAAGTACATTACGTAGGTGCTTTCCAAATGCACCAAAACCAACAATGGTTAATATTCCACCTATAGTAGGACCATTCAATTCTCCTCCAATTATAAGTACAAACGCAGTAGAATATATACCTAGGATACCCATATTTATCATGGTAAGACCTCTTCCAAATACTAGGTAATAATCACTTACGAGTCTACCAGGTTGTTTATAGAGTTTAAAAAGATCTTTGAAACTTTTGTTGTTTTCTATATATCCAAATATTATAATTAATATAAATAAACAGATTAATATTATAGAAAAACACAAGTTATTACCAGTTGACCAAAGTAATCGACTTTCAAAATTTATACCAAAGGCTCTTAGGAGTGACATTAGTAATGTGGCAAGAAGTCCAGCTGCAAAACCTATATTATAAAGATTATAACCCTCGTGAAGCCTCAGACAATAAGCTGCCATTGGTGGAAGAATAAATCCAATAAAGGTGCTTATTATTATCCCTACAGTTACATTTAAAACCAATGGTAAATTACTTAACAATGCCATTTGATTAACGGTTGGGGACAAAGTTGTTCCAAATAGCGCGATTAGAACATAACTCATAAATTTTTCTTTTTGATACCTTGAGTACAGCCAAATTCCAAATATTATTGGCCAAATATTAACAATATTCTTACCGAAGAGAGAAAACCCAGCCATTGTAAAGAGGACGGCTACAGTTGATCCATTTGGTTTAATACCTACAAATATAAGTATGGATATAGAGGCTAATACAACCAAAGACATATTAATAAAAGCAGCACCAATACCTGCAAGCTTTATGTAATCTGTTATTAGTATATTAGATTCGAAAATTATTTTTGTAAAGCCTGTGAAGATTACACCCGGTGTGTCAATAACAAATGCTAGAGTTATAAAAATCAAGCAAAATAATATAAACATACGATAGGTAGAATGAATTTTTTTATGCATTAAGGACCTCCTTTATAAATAAATATACTTTATGCAATTATCTTATAGCAAATATAAAATAATTACTACTATAAATCGAATAATATATATTTTAGGGTAGAATTAAATAATTATAAAAAGTATAATTATACTAATAATGTTACTTTTTATAATTATAATTTGAAAATACTAATAATTAAAATAAGAAAGAAGGATATCAATGGAAAAAAACAAAGAGTTTAAAAAGGTGCCTCAAATAAAGGGAATTTTGAGAAGTCATATGATAGAACTACCAAG
>JANZQE010000066.1:0-9581 GCA_038040705.1 Clostridium sp.
AGCAGCTTAAAAAAATTCACATTGTTGATTTTAATCAGCAATGTGAATTTTTTATTTTAAATAGTTATAGTTTGTAGGCTATTTTACATGGAAATGTATTCATGTTGTGAAATATCTTTAATTTCGTGGAACTTTTGATGTACAATATCTAAAATTTCTTCACCTGCAAATATACCAGACTCTTTTGTAATGTAGACAGTATCAGAAAAATTTTCAACAGGAGGGCTACGTAGTAATTCTCCAGGTGTGGGAATTATACCATAAGTTGAATTTTTTATTAATGGGTAGTCTAGTAGAGAATCTCCAGCAGATAACAAGGTATTTATATTCTCGAGTTTCATTATATATTTTATAGGGTCATATTTATTTATACAATTTGGTACGATATATACCTTCTTACCTTGCTTTGACACGCTATAATTATATTCTGCGCAAAAGGAGCGTAATATCTCAAGAAAATTCAAATCTATTTGTCCCTTGGAAGTAGCACTAGCTAGTTTGTCCTCATCTAAAATGGAGTATATAAATAAATCTACACAAGTTTTATATGAAATGACAAAATCCATTTGTAAAAAAAAACTACACAATTCTATCATATCTTTAACAGATACCAATCTTTTAAGCTTAGTAGCACTTATATCTGACCAACCTTTAAGCTCTATTCCATCCTTAAGTATTATACCGCCGTTGGCTACAACAGCATATTTAGGTTTTATAATATCATAAAAATATTTCATTCGCTTGTATTGATCGGGAGATCTTGTGGTAACAGGTATAAAAAGCATACTTTCATTTATATGTTCTAGTTTATGTTGTATGGACCTTGTGATAAAGCTGCAATTGTTATTATTATAAAAGTCTACTGGGAAAAGCTTATCTGAATTTATTGTTTCACAATACCTTGCAGAATATATAAGCGTACTATCAAGGTCTGAGGCAAATACCATATAAACACATCCTAACGATATATCTAGTGCACTTGCTTGTACACTGATTGGTTATATATCTTCTTTTTCTTTTGATTTAATAATGCCACAGCAAGAGTAGCACATATCTGTATATATTTCTACGGGAATACTCTTTTCCTCTGCCAGCTTTAGGATATGCTTTAAATTGGGATTATTAAAGGAGTCAATTAATATTTTCCAAGGAATACGCCTGAGAAGGACCCTTGTGGTTTCTCCAATTCCTGGTTTTATAAGATTAATATTATCAATGTTAAATTTCTTTTTAATGCTTTGTATATCTTCAAGTCCTTTGCAGTTTAAAGAAGTAGTATCGAAATCTATATCTGTAGCAACTTCAGAAGCATTTTCTGTATTTATAAGTGAAGATAGATATTTTTCATCTATATCCTTAAAGCAGTCACATATTTCATCTATATAGAAATTAGAAACATCCACGGGTGCGAGTTCACTATAGAACTTAGCGCCATGAAAATCATTCTTGCCAATATACTTATCGTTAAGTACAGTCCTACTTACAAGACCTGATACTGTAGAATTAAGACATGCACTGGGGATCAAAAAATCCTCTCTTGTACCGTAAATGAGAGTGCAGTGAGCGGGGTCAGATAAGACTGCTAAATTCGAATTAAGGGATATATTGAATTCACTATAAAACTCCATGCAGGCTTTTGTTAACGTATGTTGAATAACACCTTTACCTGTCCACCCATCTATGAATTGTATTTCTGCTAAAGGATGTTCTTTAAATATATGCATAAGTGCATTTTTATCTATACCCTTATCGCGTATTATGGAAATACCGTAATGAGCAGGTGTCGCGCTATATTTAAACTGCATATATCTTTTAATTAGTATTCCAATAGGAGTTCCAGCTCTAGCAAGGGAAACCAACACAATGTTTTTACCCCGCAAAGCTATAATTTTATCCGTAAGGATTGCTACGAGGGCAGCAAGTTTTGTTTTTGACACATCTAGGGTGTTGTAGAAAATATCCATGTATTCTTTTGAAGGAGTATATTCTATGGGCAACATTTCAGAATAATGGATACCACTTTGTATAGCATTTTCTCTAAATTCATTACCTTGTTCTACTATAAGGTTCGAGATATCTTTAAGAAGAAATATAACATCATCTTTGTGGTAACTTCCCGAAAAAGTACTTTGATTCATTTATTTACACCTCTTTCTTATATTAGCCTTTCCAGCATACGAATATTATAGATTTTATATGAAAGCAAGTAAAAATTCTATTTAACTCTTCTTCTTTATCTTTGGTTAAAGGCTTTTCAGAAAAGAAAAATACTTGATCATAGAAATTATCAGGTATATTGTAAAGGTAGTTAGTTATAGTTTCATCCTCAGGGCTTTGAAAAGCAACCTTGTTTTTGTTACCATAACAATCTATGTTCCTAGCGTGAACAGGACTTCTTGTAGTTGATTGAAAATATACGTTATCTCCAAGCATTGCACTTATACTACAAGGCAAATATATAAACTCGCAAGTTCCAATGCAAAGGCAATTTCCTGCTGTTCTTTCTTTTTTTAAAACCATAGCTACGGATTCAATTTCTTTTAAAATTTCAGAATTGTCTTCTGAATTAATTCCAAATCTACCTGTGTGTTTGGAATAACCATCAACACTTTCAGTTATTTTAAAAATGTGTTCTTTACAGGGGATTAACTTAGTAGAAGCCGATGGTATAATGACATTGTCGCTAACAATATCTTTTGATTTGCTGCACTTAATATCTCCCTTTAAAAGGGAACACACTCTAACATTTCTATTTTCTGAAAGGTCAAACATTTTATAGCTAGTAGCATCTCGCCAGTCTAATATAGATAGAATTCCAAAGTATTTCCCGGGAAGACATTTTATTAGATTTAATGCAGATTTACCGGTTGTAAGTTCATCGTCAACTAAAACTATATCATCAAACTCGTTAAAAAAGTCACTATTAAATGGGAAAAGAGAGTGCTCTACAGCATGAGAATGTTCTTCGTTAAAAAACAGTGCGGGATTTATAGAAGTTATTTTTTCACGTGTGGTATGTATATAAGAAGCATTCGTGAAATTTTGAAATACCGCTTGAGCAAGACCCGTAGCCGTTTCTGCAAAACCTATAAAGAGAGTTTTGTTTGCAAGCCTTATGGGTTCTTTTGCATTACCTTGTAAAGTTTCAACGTTTAATTTACTTATGTTATGAGATATATCTGAAGAAATAAGTTTGCGTGCTAATTCAGTAGTGGGATAATTCGCTTCTGCTTCTCTTTCATTAATCCAAAGACGGGCTAAAATATCACCAATAATTTCAAGGGTATCTGGAATCATTGGCATATGTTTTCCGATAACTTTACTTACAAACAAAAAATCTCTCTTTTTATTTTCTCTAGCTGACATAGTAAAAAGGCTTGAAGCAGGAACATTACATTTATTTTCAGTAATGTTAAGTGAAATTTGTAGACTGTTATCTATATTATAATGAATTGGTGCATTGCAATAAGTCTCTGTAAGATTTTCCATCTTCGTATACCCCCATTATTTTAGCTTTTAGTAATATTTCTTTTGCCCATTTTTCATGGGGTTTTATTTCATTCATTTTATTTGCGTAATCGCTTTTTATTACGCCATCAAGTGAGGAATTAATAATATTATATGCATCTATATAGTCTTCTTTAGAAACCACCATAAGAGAATTTACTACGTTTACTTGGGTGGGATGTATAACTGTTTTACCCGTTAAACCGTTAGCTGTATCTAAAAGAGTCTCTTTAATAAGAATATTATTGTTAAAATCTAAAACTTTATTATAATATTCATAAACTACACCGGAGATAACATAATCATCTATTCTAAAGAAGTTAATTATATCAGTTATACAGTCTTTTACTACGGCTAAGTCATATATGGTATATTCTCTACCTCTACGAAGGCCATAAATTCCAGAGAAATCCGTGCCACCAAGTCTAATGTTTAAAACATATTCACTATAGTAATCAATTATATTCTTTATCTTAATAAGTTCAACTATTCGAGTTTCTTTATGAATAATGCCAGGACTTTCGAGTATTGGCATTGCGTATAGAGTTCTTCTGTTAGATCTATTATATTCTTTTAGTGCAGATAAATATTCTTCTCCAATTTCAGCATCAAATTTAGGAAATATAAAACCGCAGAGGCCTATCAAAGAAGATTCATCTAGTAACTTATGAAGTTGATTAACGCTCCTAACTCTAATAAAAATAAGAGGAAGACTATCAATAAAAGAATCGTTGTCTTTCAAAAGAAGATCTATACTCAGGAAGAGGTTAATAACGTTATTTTCAGCTTGTACAACTTGACTTGAAGATATAGAATCTTCCATACAGATAGTGATAGTGTGAGCTCCTAAGGTCCTAGTAGAAGTTATATCCTTTAGTAAATCTTTCCTTGTGGCCGGCATATACAAACATGCACCTAGTGCATAGGATAGTTCTTCTCTTGAAGAGTATAAGCCGTACGAGGAAGGAGTTATATAAAATATATCTTGTGAATTATTAATATAACTAAAATATCGCATAATTGTTCTCCATATTATTCTCCATTTAATAAATTAATCAGTATATAAAAAAATAATAAATACTGACTGTAATACATCATTATAACATAGTTGTATACAGAATTACATATTAACACAGGGATTACTGAATATTGAATAAGATATTTAAAATTAAAAAGGTAAAGCGCAGTAGGCTTTACCTTTTTTATATATTGGTGACATATAACTATTTACTTTTATTGCACACTAAAATCGAGTATAAAGAGTATCATTTGTAATTTCTTTAATATTATTCTTAAATATAAGAATTAATGATAAGGTCGTTATAATTGCTCCAACAATTAGGAATGTTATATAGTAACCATCAACACCGCTTAGTATAATTGGTAGTATAATAGAACCTAATAAATTATACGTTACATGAAATAATATAGGAGCAAAGATTGATCCGGTTTTATCATATATTATAGCTACTACTGCCCCCATGATAAATGCATAAATCCCCTGAAGCATATTTCCATGGGCTATAGCGAATATAAGACTTTGAAGAATTATAGCTATAACTATATTTAAGTGGGCTTTTAATTCGTTATATATTAGTCCTCTAAATAAAACTTCTTCAAATATGGGGATAACCAAAACAACCGAGACAATACCTAAAACAGAACCCATATTTGATTCTATAGCTGCACTTGCTTCATTATAACTTGGGAATATATTTATAAGTATATTTACCAAACTACCGGAGAATAGTGCTAGGCCAAAAGAGGATAATGCTATTATTGAAGAGTTTTTAAAATTTATTTTTTTGAGTTTACACCTATGAAATAGGTTTATTTCTTTTTTTCTGAACATTAGCACATAAATTACAAAAGTTATTATTGCAGCAACAGCAGTTAATGTAAATGCATTTTTTAATATTGCTGTGTTGAACTCGGCTTCGTTTAAATTACCGAAATTTGCTATTCCATAAATAATTGCAGATACAAATGTAGTAGATATATAAACCGCAAAGTATAAAACTATTTTTCCAAACATTTTAAAGTATTTCATATTACCCCCCAAGATAGTTGAATTTTTAATAATATACATTTAACATATTATACCATGGATTATATTTTTATAGTGAATATTTAGTGGTAAACATGATCCTTATATCTATTAACACATAATTAACAAAATAATGATATACTTTATACATAGAATTTTAAAATTCAGAAAAGGACTATATGATGACAAATTAAGTGCATTGTAAATAGGAAAGGGGTTAATAGGTATGTTTAATTTTAAAAATCATCAAGAGCTTACTTGTGTCGCTGAAGGAGATGGTCAATTTTTTGCAAAAGTAGGTGCTATGGTGGCGTACAAAGGTAGCTTTACTTCCGAAAAAGTATTACTGGATACAAATAACACTGGAAGTATACTTAAATCTGTTATGAATTTAGCCACTAGAAAACTTTCAGGAGAGAATGTTCCTATAATGAAAGTAAAAGGTACAGGTAGTTATTATATGGCAAACAGAGCACAACATATTAGTATAATCACGCTAGGCTCGGGTCAGAGTATAGGAGTTGAGGGAGAGAATTTACTTGCTTTCACTGAAGACTGTAAATATGGCGTTAGATTTATGGGCTCAGGGGTAATATCTCAAAAGGGCATGTTTACATCAAATCTCACGGCAATAGGAAATAATGCTGAGGTAGTAATAACTACAAACGGGAATCCGATTATTCTACAAACCCCCTGCGTAGTAGATCCTGATGCAGTGGTATGTTGGACAGGCTCTGACCCTCAGTTTAAAACGGATGTAAGTTGGAAAACTTTTCTTGGGCAAACATCTGGTGAATCCTATATGTTAGAATTTAATACTAAGGGTGAAACAGTAATTATTCAACCTTTTGAAAGAGCTTCAGGGCTTAAAGTTTCAATAGATTAGGAGGTATGCGCTTTGGCGATAAGTGTAGATAGTAGTAATAAAAGCATAACATCACAAAAGAAACAGTATGGAAATTTGTTTGTTGAGACCAGCATTAGACCAGAAAACAATTCTAAAGTAGTAATGGGAGCAAAAGGGCATACGAACCTGCATAGTGCGCAAAGTACAAATAATGCACAAACTAATAGCAATACTGAGGTTAAAATAAATTCTACGTTAAAACAGAATAAAAATATGGAAAAAAGAAAAATTGTGGATGTAACAACTAGCATTAAACTTAAAAAAGGGCAAAAACTTAGCATAAATGACAATGCAAAAAATCTTTCAAAATTAATAGTAGCATTAGATTTTAATATATTGAAAAATGGAAATAATGAGTTTGATTTAGATGCATCTGTATTTATGGTAGATGCAAGAGGCACAACAATAGAAAAAGATTTTATATTTTATGAAAATACTAACAGCACTTGTGGTGGAGTAGTTATTAAGGGAGACCATAATACTACACTTAAAGATGCTTATGATGAGAGCATTCAGTTAGATTTAAATTTAATACCGGAACACATTCAAAAATTAGCGGTTACCATAACTATATATGAAGCAATAGAAAGGCTTCAAAATCTTTCCCAAGTATCAGAGGGCTATTTTAGAATTATAGATGGTAACACCAAGCAAGAAATTTTGAATTATAAATTTGATGAAAATTTATCTGTAGAAACGGCTATGGTAGTAGCGGAGATATATAGATATAAAAATGAGTGGAAGATTAATTGTATAGGTAGTGGATTTAGAGGAGGCCTTGAAGCGCTGTGTAATAATTACGGAATAGAGACCACTTAGAAGTTGTAAAATAACAAGCCAGTATGATAGGTTACCTCATACTGACTTGTTATTTGTATTTATGTTCAAAATTATTTGAAATTAAAAATATTAGATAAAAAACCTTTTCCTTTTTCGTGAGTATATTTTTTTTCATCATTAAAATTAGGTAATGGTAAATTGAAATTCTTTTGTTCTAATCTATGAATATCATAAAATTTTTCATTGATTTTAGCTTCTATGTTATTGTAACCAGTAGGAGTAAGAATAGTAATATCTAGTCCAAATAGGTTTAAGAAACATAGCATAATAGAATCTTCATCACTGAAAATACTCTCATTATTATCATAAATAAGAAGTTTTGGTACTTTTGATGGATAATCAAACTGCTGAATTAGCTGTAGTATACTTTTATCTATATTTAAAACAGTCATTAAGATCTTTAATTTAAATTCTTTATCAATAATTTTTTTTAGCATATCTGTTTTTATTAAATAATTTATTTTTTCTAAAATAATATTTTGTAGAGAAGTTTTTAAATAAGAAAAACTATAAGAGCTATGAGCTAGTAGTTTTTGTTTATCAACAAAACCATCGCTATCAAGTACAAATGCTAAGGAGTATAAATCTGTTTTAGAGTAAGTTACATTGGTAAAAGGAATATTAGGTATAAATATCGTATTTTCTGATGATTTCAGCGCAAAAAAATCCTTCCAGTACAAATTCAAATCACTGTGTACACCGCTTATTTTTGCGAATAAATTTGGAATATATACAGTGCTATTCTCTACTTTAAATCCCGTACGGAGTGAAGAATCTTCATTCCATAAAATCTTTAACTCATAAAAGGTAGTTTTAAGTGTGCTAGGGTGAGTTTTATACTCCTCAAATTGCCAAGGTTTGTAAAAACCATCATCGTCGGTATAAAGCGTATTCGAAAGTTCCCTTGAGGCTTTTAAAGCAATAGTTTCTTGTCTTACTAGGAGCTCTTCTTTTGGAAATTTTTTAAAATCTCCTTTGTATGGTAGCTCAAAGCTCATGGAAAATATATCGCTATTCTCTGTAATTTGTAAAACCTTATCACAGAGTGAATTTATATATATAACATCGCAGCCTATTCTAGATAGAAAAACTAAAAATAAAAGCTCATGTCTTTTAATATCACCATAATACATAATTTTAGGGCTGAAAATATCATTTGTTGAAGCGTTTTGGAAGTCAAAATTTTTCATAAGCGTTGGAACAAAATCATGAATCCAAGACAGTAATTTCAAACAAAAGTTTTTAACTTTAGATAAGTTTAAAGTTTTGTTTTCCTTGCAGTATAAATCGAGTACATAGCTAAAACTATTTGCCATAGAACAATTTAAAATGGGATTATTCGTTGGAAAAACTTTATGTTCCATGAATAATGTAGCAAGTTTACTTGTGAGTGATGCGTCAAAGGGATCTACATATTGCCATATATTCAGGGTGCTTGTAATTAATTTAGGACTCGTGCTTATAGGCACTCCTTCTGTGAATTTCAAATATAAATCTCCGAAGATACTAAGGGTTTTGTCTAATATAAACAGGTCATTATAATAGTCATCCTCATTTTGTTTTATTCCTATATATCTATAAAAATATACTGGGATAAAGGGCGAGGGCCCGCTTAAAAATCCAATTCTCTTACTCACAGGCAATACTAAATCCTCAAATATATTCATACTGCTTTTAAGCGTAATATTTATAGAATCTTTAAAAACTCTATTCGAAGTTGTAATCTTCTCTTCTACAACAGTAGCAGGTTGGTTGTTTTTAGGACTAGTTTTTAGGGGGGCACTATTAACTTCTTTATTAGGTTTTAATTTGAAATTCAAAGCCATTAAGGCATCTGTTTTAGGTAATTTTATTAATTTTGAAAATATATTTTCTTTATAAGCTTTTGGAGGAATTATATCGCTTTTTGAGTTTATATAAATAACATCACAGCCTAGTTTAGATAAAAATATTAAGAAATATAGTTCGTGTTTCTTTATTTCGCCGAAAAAAACCACTTTAGGATTAAGGATATCCTCTTCATGCCTTGGGTCGTAGTTAGAATTATCGAATAATTTTGGGGTAAAATCGCAAATCCATCCTAAAAATTTAATGGCAAAATTCTTTATTACAGTTTCTGAGATGTTAGGTTCACTTGCTAAATAAATAGCAGTGGTTTCATCAAAACTATTCTGTATATAATCATTAAAAAAACTATTCTTAAAATTTGGAAATAACCCTTTAGTTTTAAGAAGGCTAATTAAATCATTTCTTTTACGTAAATCAGAAGTAAGAAGTCCA
>JANZQE010000067.1:0-3113 GCA_038040705.1 Clostridium sp.
GGCCTATCAGTTGGCATACCAAATACAAATGAAATTGGACTCTATATTGCAGCTGCACTAGGTTTTGTGGGCGGAAAAAGTGAAAAAGATTTAAGAGTACTTGAAGGAATTAGTGAAACACAAGTGAGACTTGCAAAGGAGTTTTTACATAGTGGAAAACTATCACTAGACATTAAAGACACTGAGGATAAAATTTATATAGAGGTAAATCTTGTGACGGATAAAGGCAAATGTAGTGTGATTATAAGTGGAAAACATAATAAGTTTGTTTATATTGAAAGTTTAGGTGAAGTTATTTTAGATCTAAAAAAAGGGGATAAATCAAGTAATAGTGGGAAGAATATTTTATATAACTTAAGTGTAAGAGAAATTATTGTAGAAATAGAGAAAATACCACATGATGAAATTGCTTTTATGTTAGATGGGATAGTGATGAATGAAAGCGTAGCTATGGTTGGACTTAAAGAAAAAAAGGGCATGGGCGTTGGATATGCACTCAAAAAAAGTATAAAGCAAGGGATTTTGTCTGAGGACTTAATGACAGCTTCAATGATGTTAACAGCAGCTGCTAGTGATGCTAGAATGTCAGGCATAAATCTATCGGTTATGAGTAGTAATGGAAGTGGAAATAATGGACTTACAGCAATTTTACCTATAGTTGCATATAAAAATATATTTAATGTGGATGATGAAAAATTAGCTAAGGCAGTTGCCATAAGCCATATTGTAAATAGCTATATAAAACACTATATAGGGCGATTATCAGCAATGTGTGCATGTGGTGTTGCAGCTGGAACTGGTTCAGGAGTAGCTATAGCGTGGCTTATGGGCGCAAGTTATGACCAAATAGATGGAGTTATAAAGAATACAATTGCAAATACCTCTGGAATGATATGTGATGGGGCAAAGGAAGGCTGTTCTTTAAAGCTTTCAACCGCGGCATCAGTTGCAGTATCTTCTGCAATTTTGGCTATAAATAATTCTATTGTACCTGCAAGAAATGGAATTGTTGCAGAAAGTGCAGAACAAACTATAATGAATTTAGGTGTTTTATCCGTGGAAGGTATGAGCATTACAGACACGGTTATATTGAAGACTATGAAAAAAATGCAAAAGAAATATAATGAAAATTTATTATATGAAAATACAGGAACACATTTATAAACATGAGATATTATATATTAAGTACATTCTAATTAATAAGAAATAAATAGGCTAGTTCATTTAAATTCTTATAATTATTATGAAAAAACCATGAATTACTATTGAATTTTAATTTAATTCTGATATAATAAAGTTAACAAATAGATATGAAACACTTTCAAAAATTTTATGATTTTTTAATTCTGAGATATTCGTGAAGCTCTTATTTTCAACCTACAATATTTATACGGGAGTTCAAGATCTAGGTGTGTAATAGGCCTATAAGTCCAATTTATAATTGGCAAGGACTGCTAAGCATCTCTGAGGACACCCACCTATCATAAAGATAGGTGTAAAAATTGGGGCAACGGTACCTTGGATTATTAATTAAAATTTTTGGTTCGTTTATAAAAAGAGATAGAAATATCTCTTTTTTTGTGTGGTATAATTATTTGTAGTGATTAATATTGAGGTGAGGTTTTATGACAGATGATGAAGTACTAAAAATGTTAGAGGAAAACCCAATTCTTATAAAAAACATTGAAAATCCCAGTGATGAACTGAAGCTTTTAGCTATAAAGAAAGATGGGCGTATGTTACGTTATATTAAAAATCCTTCGAAAGAAATGGAGAGCCTAGCAATAAAAAGTAATCCGTGGTCAATTGAGTTCATAGGAAATCCAACTTATGACATGAAAAAATATGTTGTGTCAAAGACATGGAATACTTTAGAGTTTATTAAAAGTCCTTCTGAGGAACTTATAAAAGTAGGTATCCGGCAAAACGGATATGCCATAAGATATGCTGAGAGTCCAAGCATTGAACTTCAAAGATTAGCTATAGAAAAAGATTATGACTCTATTAAATATATAATTAACCCAATTGAAGAAATACAACTATTAGCTATAAAAAGAAATTATGTTTGTTTAAGATATATAGAGAATGCATGTTTAAGTGCAGAGATATTGGCCATTACTGAAAATGAATCCGCTATAAGATTCATTTTAAATATAGATGATGATAAAAAAGTATTGTTTCTAAAACATAATGTATTGGTAATAAAATATTTTATAAACCAATTACCTAGAGAAGCGGTAGAAGCAGCTTTTAGAGAAGTGCTATCTAGAGAAGATGTATCAGAAAAATATGTAAGAGACTTTATAAACTGCGAAAGCATAAATGAGAAATATGGAAATATATCATCGGACAAAATTATTTTTATTTATAAATATGGTAGTAAAAATTGTAAAAAAATAGCAGTTGATGAAAAACTGAAAATGATGTAAGAGGAGATAAAAAATGAACTTTAAGGACACCTTGCAAAGCGTTGATCTTGTTATAGAAACAGATGAAGTACCTTTAATTGTAGGTGAAAGTGGTATAGGTAAAACTGCATTAGCTAAAGAGCTTGCTAAAAAGAAAGGCTGGAGCCTTGTTATTATAGATGGAAACCTTTTGAAAGAAGGAGAAATAGGCGGACTTCCGACAGTTGAGGATTATAGTTTAAAAGATGCTACGGGGCAGGTTACTACTAAAAAAGGCACTGTTTATGCCATTCACACAAAGCTACAGGAAATAGATACTTTAATACATGATGGTAAAGAAGTGTTTTTATTTATTGATGAAATAAACCGGTGTGAGCATACGGTGCAACAGGAACTTATGAATCTTATATTAAATAGAGATATAAATGGATACAAACTTTACGATAAAGTGAAAATTGCAGCTGCCATGAATCCTTCTAGTAAATATGGAGGGGATCTTGATTATCAAGTGGTTGATATGGATGCAGCACAAGAAAATAGGTTTGTTTGGCTATATATGGAAAGCGATTCGAAATCTTGGCTTACCTGGGCTACCCAAAATAACATAGAGCAAAAGGTGGTAGAGTTTATTTCTACTTTCCCAGAATATCTGCACAGTACCGAAAAGGATGAGCAGTTTAAAGCGACCCCTAGGAGCTTCGAACG
>JANZQE010000068.1:0-3000 GCA_038040705.1 Clostridium sp.
CTTATTTTCTTTTTCACTGACTTTCATTATTCCCCCTAAAGCATCATAAAAAAACCTATGATTATAGATCCCTGTAAGTCCATCTTCATTTGCCAGACTCTCAAGCCTTTTTATATGTTCATTTTCAATTTTTACATAAAAGCCCAATGGCCAAGCTGTAAGTATAAACACTGCAGATAAAATTAGATCATTCTGAAAATACTGGTTAACCTGTGTATTAGATGCCCCCATAATAAGGTCTAATGATAATATAAAAAATGATGAAACGCAGGCCACTATGATACCTTGTTTCATACCTTGTTGTATAGTAGTTGCTATTATAATAAATAAAAATATAAATTTATAATCAATTGCATTTTTACCTGAATAAAGTATAACAGCAATAAAAAATATTATAAATATAAAGCTTTCCAACAACTGTACAATATTTATATATTTGGCATCTATTTTTTCAACAGTTGTAAATGACCATATAAAGTATATCGATAATAATATTAATGTTACTACAAAAAATGAAATCAGGCTATAATTTGTATTTAATGTAAATATTGCTACGTAACTGCTATTGAATATATATCTTAAAAATATTATTGCTGAAAATAATAATGAAGCTAACTTTACTATTGCCACTATTTCCCGAATTTTTTTCTGTTTGTCATTTTCTAAGTTCCCCATAATATCCCTACCTCATAAAATTCATTATAATAAAGAAATGAGGTCAGTAATAAAACTGCCCTCATTTCTTTATTATTTTTCTCTTAGACAGTTTGGTTCCTCAGGCTGATAAGCAAACCAATAACATGCTGAAG
The DNA here is from genome assembly GCA_038040705.1 of Clostridium sp. Lineage (GTDB taxonomy): Bacteria > Bacillota > Clostridia > Clostridiales > Clostridiaceae > Clostridium_AD. The sequence continues at coordinate 810 of JANZQE010000068.1, forward strand.
AAGCTACAGAAGTTGCAACAAGAGTTGTTACTACTGCAATTAAAGTGAATAGGTGTTTATTAAAGTTTTTCATACTACTTTCCCCTCCATTTCTTAATATCTATGATTTAAAAAGGTATCTACTTTACCTATTAATAAGTGTCCTTGAGATGTAAGAGTAAAAGTTTGCCATAATATGCCTGCATATAAGCATAGAGTATAAAAAAGAAGCTTTCTTTCGCCACTACTCATATACAACAGGATAAAAGACACTGTTATCATTAAATATACACTTAAAAGTATTATAGATCCTTTTTTCATCCTATTTCTTTTTTCTTCTTTTACTATAGGCTTTGAAACACTGTCCACTGGTGCTAATTTATAAATTATGTAATAGGACCATATGAAAATCACAACTCCTAGTATTATGATTAATTTTAAATTAACCACTGAGTTCATTAAACGTGCTATTAATACTGCTTGTCCTACACATACAATCGTGCCTATAAAAGTGCAAATCCCTGGTGAACTTGCATGAACCCCTCCAGAATATTTTCTAAGTATGCTGGCTGTAAAGGAAATTATTAGAGCTTCATAAGCAAGGTGAAAGAATAACCCAAATAAAAATACAAGGGTTATAGAAAGAAGCATCTGTATTAAAGCAAACGTTCCATAGGCAATTACCGATCTATTATCCTCATCAAGAGACAATTCCGCTGCTACTTTAGTAGCAATATTATTAGATAATTTCTCCATTTATTACCTCACTCAGCTTTTTATTTCTAGCCAGCCAGAAATAATATGTGGATACTGTAGCTACAAAAATCAACAGTGATGGAATACCATATAATATCTTTAATGAAGGTTCACTCAGCACATGCTCAATATCTGCTTTAAATATATACTGAATTATAAATATATTAATTCCTTCACACATAAATTCCAAAATCATTGCCATGATGCTTGCTTGTATGGATTTAATTATATTGATCTTACTTATATTAACAGTTACTACAATAATCACTATAATATTAAGAATACTATGTACTCCATATTGAATTGGTAGTAACCTTACTAAATAAACTGCAATAATCAAAATTATACTTGATACTATATATTTTTTAGTATTAATAACAGTCTTTGAAAATGCATAAACTGCCCAAATAATTAAAAAGCCTTCTGGCAGTCCTCTTAAAAAGAATTCTAACAACGTTATTTTCAACATATTTTACTTCTCCCCTAACATTCTTCTGAATATCTATATATATAGATATATATTTACAATTATATCATTAATATTACATTATAGGCTATAATTTTTAATATATTTAAACAAAATATCAAATATTATTCTTACAACCCTCACACTTCATTATCTTTGTTTTATTAATGACCTTTATGGTATTAAATATAATAATAAATGCAAAAACTCTTATACATATATCCCCAATGCTCATAATGCTGTAGCCCACATCAATTATATCTGTTAAAAACTTCAGCTTAGTCACTTCACTACCCAAAATATGTATATCCTTAACCTTCATAAAAGAATCTGGTTTTGCATATCCAGTCAAGTAGGATAAAGTTGGGAATACTGGCATTTTACCATTATTTGCTGCTATTGCAATATTGTTTAAGGCACTTCCAATAAAAATAAATATTGATCCTATAATTGCACTAACATTAAGTTTATATTTAACAATCAAGATCAAAAATGCTAAAAGATAAAGATAGTGAAACGTACTAGCATATTTTATAAATGTATAATTACCACGAAATAGCATTATCTCTAAAATTACATACATTAGTACAAATGCTAATACAGGATATATTGACCATGTCTTAAAAAGTGGTTTTACTTTGTACCCTTTTATTTTTGCAATAATAAGGGCTAGGAGTATGGATTCAATCATATATTTTCCTCACATTCAAAATTTCAACATTAAGTCTATTTCTATTTAGATTATACTAATTTTTTGAATATATATCTAGTCTTTTTACGTAAATAACTATTTATTATGCCGAAAATCGAAAAATTTCTGTATTGTGAACAGGGGTCATTTTTTTTACAAGTTTTATTACCACTGTTAACTTATTTTTACGCAGAAAAAAACCGCTAAGTCTAAACTTAGCGGTCTCCTTATTACCTAGCGACAACCTACTCTCCCACAAGGTCACCCTTGCAGTACCATTGGCGCATTGAAGCTTAACC
>JANZQE010000069.1:0-6749 GCA_038040705.1 Clostridium sp.
CAGTCTTCAAAACTGAGTTGTCGTGCTAATACCACGATGGGTGTGTTCGATTCACACATATTCCCGCCAAAGTTAAATAGACATAATGCGGCCTAGATACATAATTTTATGTATTCTGGGCCGCTTTTTAATTTGTAGTGCCATCCACGTGGCAAGTGGCATTAAAAAAACAATGTGCAGAGTTTTGCACATTGCTTTTTTTTGTGATTATGTTATATCTTCTGTTTGTTTATGGTTGTGCTTTTTTACACTTTTCATTATAAAACGAACTAAATTATATAGCACAATATAAACAAAATAGAAAGCTATAAATCCCCACAGCCCGGCTACTATATCTGCAAATTCCATATTGCCTCTTTTGGTGTATTTCTGCATTATTTCGATAGCAAAAACTATAACTACAAGTACAGTAAATGTATATATAAAAGAAGAAATAGAAATACTATATTTTGACATGATTTTAAATAGATTATCAACGATAAGGTAAATAAACATACCCATTAATCCTATTACAACAAAATGAAGCTCTTTATCACTTGAATGCATTCCAAAGCCTGGGAAAATATCTACCAGTAAATCATGCAATTCATTTGTGATTGCTACAATAAATTTCAAAATTTCAACCATTATAAACCTCCCAAACATTAGATTAATCTATCAATAAGTAAGCATTTCGGCTCAGATACATAATTCTATGTGATCTGAGCCGCATGGAAACTAATCTTCTTTTGAAGCGTCTTCAATAAATGCTATTCCATTAGGTCCAATTTTATAATTTCCTCTGTCTTCTTGCTTTTTTATAAACTTCTTTACAATTAAAGATTCAAGAGAAGCTTTAAATAATCTAATGTTACCTTTACCATTGCCTAGTTCAATTCCTAATTTTATTTTTGCTACGCTTTGTGGGGATGCAGTTCTGTTTTCATAAAGGTAGTTTAGTGTGTTAGTTTCAATTTCTTTTATGTCATCCTTCATAATGGCCTCCTTTAAATTTCATTTCATATTAGTACATCATTATACTATACCCCTTAAATAATAAAAAGGAAAATTATTATAAAAATATTATATATTTAGTGCGCATATAAGAAATAAGCTCAGCAAGAGTTAGCTATTGCGTTTTAAACTTAAATAACGGTGATATTCATTGTGTAATGCCTCTATTATGTCAAAAATAAATTTCGACAACAGTATTTTAAAAGGATATAATGGAAGGATAGTTATTATTTATAACTATAAAATAGTATTTAATTATCAATCAATTTTTTAACAATAGAATAAGATGGAATTATGTATTTACTTTCAAACTTAAACATTGGAGGCGAGGCTTTGGAATTTGCAATGAACAAAATAATGAGTATAGATAAAGATGCTGAAAACTATAGAAAGGGAATAGACGAACTGCTAAAAGAAAAACAAGATGGATTTGAAACTACGATAAAGGATATGAGAGCTAGTTTTCAAGAGGAATCCAAAAATATTAAGAGGGGAATAGGTAATGAAAAATTATTAGAGGCAGACAATAAAGCTAAAATTATAAGAAAAGAGAAAGAAGAAGGATTAAATAATATCAATACGAAATATCAAAGTAATAAATTAGAGCTTATAGAGGTCGTATTTAATAGAATAATAAAGTCGCTATAGGGGTGAAAATATATGGGAAGTGTTGTTAAGTTTAGTGCTATAAATACTAAAGTGAAGTTTATGATGGGGTAAATGCTAAGCACTGAGCAGTACTTAAAACTACTAAAGTGTAAAGATTTTAAAAGCACTGTTAAAGTAATAAAAGAGGAAACGAGCTATGGCAACCTTTTTGAAGGCCACAACTTAGAGAACATTCATAGGGAAACCCTAGAGATTATTCTAGATAGACATTTTATAAGTATTTATAGTAAGTTTATAAAATATTTCGATGGTGAATATAGGAAACTCATAAAAGCATTATTCCTAAGGTGGGAAATAGAAGATTTAAAAGTAATTATTAGAGGTAAACATCTAGACCATAGTAAAGACGAAATTGCAAAAAAGCTAATTGCAAGGTGTCCATTAAGCACAATTAATTATGACTATTTATTAACACTTAAGAGTGTAGAAGATTTAATAGAGGGACTGAGAGGGAGTATATATTACAAGCACTTAAAAAATTTAGCTAATATCACAAGTGAAAGAAGTTTATTTAAGATTGAAACAGAACTTGATTTTGTATATTTTTCGTCAATACGACGCGAATTAAAGCATTTAAATGCTGAAAATCAAGAAGTGGTGTGTAATATAATTGGAGTGGAGGCAGATCTTTTAAATTTAGGGTGGGTATATAGAGGAAAAATGTTCTATAAAATACCTTCTGAGGAACTGTTTAACTATATTATTTATAATGGCTTTAAGCTTTCCAAAGAAAATCTTAAAAACCTTTGTTATGTTAAGAATATAGAAGAATTTCATAGTATAATAGAAAAAACACCCTATGCTGCTATTTATGAGAAAGATGATTCTAATTCTATTGAAAAAGGGCAAAGGGAATTTGAAAGAAAATATTTCGGAAAATACCTTAGAGAAAATAAAACAAATATCAGTGTGGTTATGAGTTTTCTTATGTTTTATAGGATTGAAATGAAAGATATTATATCTATAATAGAACAAAAAAGATATGATATTGATATGAATGAAGGTATAAATTATGTGTCTGTCACGTTGTAATTTTTAACTGTACAAAAGGAACACAGGAGGCGGTGATATTGTGTCTATAGAGAAAATGCATATGGTTAATTTAGTAGGGGCCATTACAGATTTTGAAGAATTAACCAAAATGTTAGCGATAGAAGGCTGTATGCAGCCTGTAAGTGCTTTGCAAGAAATAAATTCATCAGATTTTGTACTTAAAACTTCTATGGATAATATAGAAGCTTTAATGGATGTAAACTATATAAGACCTTACGTATATGATAAAGACTATAATATAAGCTTAAAACAGATAGAAAAGCTTTCAGAGATTCAAAAAGAGTTTTCCATAAATAAGTCATACGCAAAAGAGATGATTTATGATTTCGATAGGGTAGAAAGTGAAATATCTGAAGTTTATAATAAATACATGGTTTTAAACGCTAAATTTGAAGATCTAAAACAAAAGGAGCAAGATCTTAAAAACACCTATGATGCACTGCAATTTTTAAGGAGTGTGACTATTCCAATTGAAGAAATTATTACTATGCAGAATTTTAAAGCAAGCTTATATAAAGTGCCTGAACAAAACATGGTTAAGCTAAAAGCAAATTATGAAAATATACCCTCAGTAATTGAAACTGTGAACAAGGGAAAAGAATTTGTTATATTCATAGCATTTACTCCAATCCTTTTACTCGCAGAAACTGAAAGAATTTTTAAATCTGCAAATTGCGAGGAAATAATTATGCCTACTCATTATAGTGGGATTCCGAAGGATGTTGTAGTAGTTGTTCAGGGTGAAATAAATGATATTCAAAAGTCAACAGTTGAAGTTAAAAAGGGCATTCATGATTTTCTAAAGGAAAATTATGAAATTATAAAGAACCTAGAAAACAGTTACGAACTAGAGCGAAAATCCGAGGAAATTAAAAAGACAGCAGCTTGCACCAATGAATTTTTCTATCTTTCAGGGTGGATACCTAAAAGTTTTATGGAGAGGATTGACAAACTGATTTTAAATTTTAATGACAGAATATTAATCATTAAAAAGGAACCGAGTGAAATAACTAATAAAGCTATAACTCCACCAACAATGCTTAAAAACAATAAATTATTCAAACCCTTTGAGAGCATGGTTTACATGTACGGGGTTCCAAGCTATGATGAAATTGATCCCACTACGTTTATGGCAATAACATATATACTAATGTTTGGAGCTATGTTTGGTGATGTAGGGCAAGGCTCAATATTTCTATTAGCGGGTTTTCTTATAAATATTAAAATGGGTAAGGGTAATATGGGAGGCATTTGCCAAAGGCTTGGATTAAGCTCTATAGTGTTTGGATTTCTATATGGGAGTGTATTTGGATCTGAACATGTAATTTCCGCGATTTTAATTAGACCTATGGAAGATATTAACAATGTACTAATTGGCGCTATAATATTTGGGTGCGGGTTCCTCATTTTTGGTTTTATACTAGGGATTACAAATAGCTTAAGACGAAAAGATATAGAACGTGGAATTTTTGGGAAAGAAGGTCTAGCAGGTTTCCTATTCTATATTGGAGCTTTAATATTAATAGTATCTATAATTTATAAAACTCCATTAATTCCGATAGGTATTTGGATAATATATTTTGTATTCTTTTTACTTTTGATATTACTAAAACAACCGTTAGCTAATATTGTTTTAAGAAAAAAGGTGTTATTCGAAGCTGGAGCAAAGGAGTATTTTATAGAGTCAAGTTTTGAGGTAGTAGAGACCATACTCTCTTTATTTTCTAACACACTTTCATTTGTTAGAGTAGGAGCATTTGCACTAAATCACGTGGGGCTTTTCATGGCGTTTTCTGCATTGGCTTCCATGACTAATAGTGGATTTGTTTCAATATTAATAATGATAGTTGGAAACGTAGTAATTATATGTCTTGAAGGGCTTATCGTATTTATACAAGGATTAAGACTTGAGTACTATGAATTATTCAGTAAATATTATGAAGGTAGTGGGGTTGGTTTTGAACCTGTGCAAATTAAATTCAAGTAATAAAAATAAAATAACAACCAAGCGTTGTTTTTACAAAGAGATATTAGAGGAGGAATAATAATTATGACTATATTGTTAATGTTAACATTTTGTGTTGTTATAGTGACCATCACGTACGGAGTAGTTCAGCAAGGTAAGATTGATATTTCAGGAAAACAAAAAATTAAAAAAGCACTAAAAATCAACCTAGGTGTTTTTATACCAGTAATGACATTGGCACTTATTGTGAATATCCCAAGTGTTGCAAACGCTGCTGGAACAGTGACCGCAAACCCAGCCGCTGGCCTTGGTTACTTAGCAGCGGGACTTTCTACAGGACTTGCAACTATTGGTGCAGGAGTTGCTGTAGGCGCAGTTGGGTCTTCTGCAGTAGGTGCTGTATCTGAAGATCCTAAGTTGCTTGGTAAAACTCTTATATTTGTTGGTCTTGGAGAAGGTATTGCTATATATGGACTTGTTATATCTATATTGATACTTCAAAGATTATAATCTTATAGGAGGAATTTATGAAAAGCTATTTAATTAGTGATAATGTAGATACATTTGTTGGCATGAAAATGGTAGGGATGGAGGGCGTTGTTCTCCATGAAAAACAAGAAATAGCAGACAAAATAAAACAATTAGAAAAGGACAAAGAAATAGGGATAATAATAATAACCGAGAAAATTGCTCTTTTAATACCAGATGAAGTAAATAGAATAAAATTGTCAAAGGAAAGACCTCTTATAGTAGAAATTCCGGATAGGCATGGCTGGAGTAAGGGTAGTGACTCCATATTAAGATATGTTAAAGAGGCTATAGGACTTAAAATATAATAATATACTGCAGTATAAATACACTTTAGTATATGAATTTACAGGAGGTTAGGCTATGACCACCATTGAAGATAAGATAAGTTTATTTTCTAAGATAATATATGACAAGGTAAATGAAGAAAAAAAAGAAAAACTAGATTTTATAAATAGTGAAATTGAAAAAAAATTAGATGTGGAAAAAGAAAGAATAAAAGAGCTAAGACGAAATCTCAAAATAGAGGTTACAAAAAAATCTAATATAAAAGCAAATGGGATAGTAGCAAAAGAAAGGCTTAATAAGCAAAGAGAAATTTTATTTCTAAAGGATAAGCTCATTCAGGGTACTCTAGAAAATGTACGTGAAAAGCTTGTACAGTTTATAAGTTTACCGGAATATAAATTATATTTCATAAGTACCCTAAAAAAAACATTAATGGAAATAGATAGTGGAAACTATTATATTGTTGTCCTTAAAAGGGATAGTGAGAAGTTCCATAGTGACATTGAGGTGGCATTAAATGAATACCATAATATAAAGTTTGAAATAGTTATTTCAGATGTGGACTTTATAGGTGGTGTAGTTGTAAAAGATTTTGAAGGAACATTTAAAATAGATAATAGTATAGAGTCCAAGTTACAGGAAAGTAAAGAATTAATAGGTGTTAGAGTTATGGAAATGCTGGCTTAGGAATCAGGGAGGGAAAACACATGGAAGGAAATATAATAGGAGTAAACGGTCCAGTTATAAAAGCTGAGCACATGAAGGGCTTTAAAATGAGAGGAATGGTTATGGTAGGCGAGAAGAAGCTTATCGGTGAAATTATAATACTAGAAGAGGACTTTGCAACCATTCAGGTTTATGAGGAAACTAGTGGCCTTAAGATAGGTGAGCCTGTAATTTCTACTGGTAGCCCTCTTTCTCTAAAACTTGGGCCGGGTATTCTTTCAAACATATTTGATGGAATTGAGAGGCCACTTGAGAAAATAAATGAAATATCTTATGGATTTATACCAGAAGGTATAGGTCTGATTTCACTGGATATTGAAAAACTTTGGGATGTAGATATTATAGTTAGTGTTGGGGATGAGCTAAAAGAGGGCGATGTATATGCAACCGTTCAGGAAACTGAATCTATTGTTCATAAGCTTATGGTTCCACCTGGGACATCTGGAACTGTAACCGCGGTAGAAGAAAATGGAAAATACAATATTGAAACTACAGTAGTTGTACTTAAACAGGGTGAAACAAATCA
>JANZQE010000070.1:0-3788 GCA_038040705.1 Clostridium sp.
AGTCCATTTACAAAGCCAAGGACAATACCAAGTATTAGCGTAAGTATTAGAGCGGGGAAAAATCCAAAACCATTTACTACCATTACAACATAAGTTACGGAGCATAAGCTAATAGCGCTGCCTACAGAAAGGTCTAGGTAGCCTGATATTACTAGAAGAGTGAACCCGCCACTAAGTGTTAATATAGGAATAGCATTCCTGAGAAGATTTACAATACTATAGTCCCAATTAAGAAAATTCCCCCTACTGAGAATCCCCCCGTCTCCCTGCTTAATGACACCAAGTATAATCACTGCTAGAATCAACAAGATAAACACATATGACCCTTTTACAATTGCTTTCCAAGAACTTGTTCCAGGTCTTTTAGTTTGTTTTGATATATTATTATTCATTTTTACTAAAAACTACTCCTTCTTATAAAACTGCTTACAACTTATGAACTAGATTTATATTTTTCTCCTATCGAGTGCAATACGTTGAGCAATTATTGCTATAAACACAATTATACCTTTTAGGAGGTATTGCCATTCAGGTCGCAATAGAAGTCCGGTTGCTGCAGAAGTTACTATGGAAAGTATAAGCACCCCTATTAATGTGCCGGTTACTGAGCCAAATCCTCCAGCTATACTGGTACCGCCAAGAAGAACTACAACCAAAGCATCGAATTCAAATCCCATACCGCGGTTGGAGTTTCCTGATAAATACTCTGAAGCCAAAAGTATTCCTACAATGCCAGCAAGCAGTGCACTAATAAGATACAAGATAGTCACATGCTTTTCTACCTTCACTCCTGATAATCTAGCAGCATTTACATTTGCGCCGATAAGATAGGTGCGTCTGCCAAATACTGTCATTTTTTCAACTATCGCTGCGGCTATAACCAAAATGACCATGATGATTACTGACAGTTTTATAGAGCCTATAACGAGATAATTTCCAATTATACCGAATATTTCGGGTATATTTACATTTCGCTGAGAACCTGTAGTTACTATTTGAGCTATTCCTCGTGCAATGGTCATCGTACCAAGTGTTACCAAGATTGAAGCAACTTTTAGCTTTGTTACAAAAAATGCATTTATTGCACCAATTGCAAGTGCAGCAGTAAGAGCTAGGGCAACAGCTACACCATAGGGCAACCCAAGGCCATTATCAAGTATAGATCTGGCTCCACCATTAGTCTGAGAAAAATAAAAAACCAGTACTCCAGACATAGCAACTATTCCACCCACTGACATATCAAAGTTTCCTGTTACCAGTAGGAAAGTCACACCAATACCCAATACGATAATGTGCCAGAAATTTGTAACCAGGTTGGTAATATTCTGTAATAAGTAAAACTTGGGTACAAATAGAGTAGCAATAACAAACAATACAATAAGTATAACTAACATATATAAAGTAATAAAAGATTCATTACTAATACCACTCTGTCCTAAAGTTTTATTCATACCATTATCTCTTTTTATGATTTTTCTCATACTGTTTCACCCCCTGTTGCAATATGAATGATCTCTTCACTATTTATATTGCCAGTGTTTTCTATTTCAGCTTTCATATGGCCGTCATACATTAAAAATATTCTGTCACATATATTAATAACTTCGGGCAACTCCGACGAAAATATCATTATAGACTTTCCATCTTTGGCTAGCTGTCGTATTATATTGTAGATTTCGCTTTTTGCACCTACATCTATACCGCGTGTAGGTTCGTCTAGAATAAGTAAATCAGAATCAGCAAATAAGCACTTGGAAAATACTACCTTCTGCTGGTTGCCACCTGAAAGTTTTGATGTTTGTTTTTCCATTGTATTGGTTACTATATTGAGTTTGTCTATATATTCTAGCGCGACTTTCTTCTCTTCAGAGTTATTTACAAAACCAACCCTTGATATTTTTTTCATATTCATAACCGGGATGTTGTTCCTTATCGTAAGTATAGTAAAAAGTCCCTGCGTTCTACGTTCTTCAGGTATCAAAGTTATTCCTGCTTCTATTGATTTATGAGGAGAATTATTAAGCTTTTTTCCTTTAAAAAGAATATCTCCTTCATAAGAGTCTGCGCCAAATATTGCACGAGCAAGTTCTGTTTTCCCTGCGCCAACATGTCCATAAAACCCAACAATTTCACCAGTCTTTATAGTAAATGATATATTACTAAGCTTATCAGTATTGATGTTGTTTACTTCAAGCAGCACCTGTTCGGTTTGCAATTCTTTTGGTATGTATGTTTCAAAAATAGTCTTGCCAATCATCATTTTTATAAGTTCTGAACGATTGATTTCTGCAAGTGGTTTTGTATCTATGTGTTTTCCGTCACGCATGATAGTAACATAATCACCAAGTTCAAATATTTCATCCAGCCTATGGGATATATATATTACTGTAACGTTTTCATCACGAAGGCTTTTGATTATTTCAAAAAGCCTTTTGATCTCACTTTCAGATATAGCCGCAGTTGGTTCGTCCATAATAATAATATCAGATTCTGCTGCAACTGCTTTTGCAATTTCTACAATCTGTTTTTGTGCAACACTCAATTTTGAAACCGGAAGTTTTGGATTGATGGATGGCTCAAGGCTATTAAGCACACTGATTATTTTTTTTATTTTATCGGTTTTTATTAGAAAACCAAGACGGGTATCCTCAACACCAAGGGTCAGATTTTCTTCAACAGTAAGCTGGTCAACAATATTTAATTCTTGAAATACTGTGCTTATGCCCTTTTGTTTGGCTTCCCTGATATTATGAGGGTAGTAATCCTGACCATTTAATAGTAGAGTGCCGCTTGTCTTGCTGTAAGCACCGGTAAGGATTTTTATTAATGTTGATTTCCCTGCACCGTTTTCACCCACCAGGCAATGTACAGTGTTTCGTTTAATGCCAAAGCTAACATCATTTACAGCCCTTACACCGGGAAAATCCTTGTTAAGGTTTTTAATCTCTAATACGTAATCTTGCATCCTTACGCACTCCATTCACAATTTACTCAAGGTTTTATTATTAGTCTTTTTTTTCGGGAGGAATCCTTATATTTATAAAAAATTCCTCCCGATAAGCTCATCGTTACTTAACTATTTCACAGTCTTTTCTACTCCACGGTAACATCAAACTGCTCTAGGAGCCATGCTGCTGAATCAGCGCGAGGCGTGGTCCAATATGACATAACGGAGCAGTCTGCCCAGGTAATTTCTGGGGGTTGACTGGTTTGTGGGATTGTGCCATTTAAAATATCAAATAGGCTGTCTATACGAGCATAGGAAGTCTCTATCGTAGGAAGCGCCATTGATAGTTTTAATGAACTACTGGGATCATATATCTCTTTGAACTCAACCTGGTCAAAGTCATTACTGCATACTATCTCTGTAAGTGGAACACCATCATCCATTTTACCTCTGCCAAGTTGTGTGAGACCTGCCATTATTCCAACAGTTACATGTGATGCTTGACCAAATATAAGGTTAACTTCAGGATGCTGTGTTACAGTGTCAATTATCACCTGTTTTGATTGATCTTGCCCTGCGGAGCCATCCAAAGTACCAAGGTCCGTAGCTGTATCATCAACACTAAGTACACCTTGTGAGAAAGGTTCACTTCGTCCGGTTTGTACTTCAGGATAATCCGGCCAACCAATTTGCACAAAGACAATAGGTTCGTCAGGGTGTGCTGCTATCCACTGTGTAGCCATTTGCACGCCCATTTCATATGTTATTTCAGCTTCAGTGTTACGTACTACCGGTATACCAGAATCAGCAACTGGGCTATAGAAAGTGTTAAAAATAACAC
>JANZQE010000071.1:0-3983 GCA_038040705.1 Clostridium sp.
ATGTTCATCTTGGCCTTACTCAGAAGGATACTTGTATTGATGAAATAATTGTAAGAGAAAATAGTCAGAATATTAATGGATAGGATGAAAAGTAGTTTATGTCGGGGTCAAAGGAGGAAAAGATATCTATTAACATGTAAAGCCTAGATTGTTTTTCTATTTGAAGCTTTGAAGGCTACCAGTTTTTTTAACTTAAGGCTTTAAAGTAAAAATTTGTCTCAGATTGCTGATGATATGGCTGTTGTAATGTGAATTATAAAATATATAGTTGTGAAGATTTGTCCTGTTAACTCATAAGGCGGTTCGACAGGGCAGCCTCCAATTCAGGTGAGGATTACGGTTGATATGAGTAATGTTCAGAATATTATTTGTGTTAAAGGATAAAATATATACCCTAGTATTTTTTGTTTATTAATCATTGGTAGGATTATAAATACCAGAATTGCTGCAAATATAGCGATTACTCCACCTAACTTGTTAGGGATTGATCGAAGAATTGCATATGCTCAAAGGAAGTATCATTCTGGTTTAATGTGGATTGGAGTTAATAATGGGTTAGCAGGGATAAAGTTTTCTGGGTCTGTGAAGATATTTGGGAAAAATAGAACTGTAAAGGACAGTGCGAGCAGAAGAATAATAAATCCTACAGAATCTTTAACGGAATAGTAATTATGGAAAGGTGTCTTATTAGTTGATGAAGATAGGCCTAAAGGGTTATTTGATCCTGTTTGGTGAAGGAATATTAGGTGAAGAATAGATAAGGCGGCTATAATAAAAGGGGTTAGGTAATGGATAGCGTAGAATCGTGTTAAGGTGGCATTGTCTACAGCAAACCCTCCTCATACCCATTCCACTAGTGTTTTTCCAATATATGGGATAGCGGAGAGCAGGTTAGTAATCACAGTAGCTGCTCAGAAGCTTATTTGCCCCCACACTAGGACATAACCCATGAAGGCAGATATCATTACAAGAATTATTAAAATTACGCCAATATTTCATGTTTCTATATTAATAAAGGACCCATAATATAGGCCTCGTCCAACATGTAAGTATAAGCACAGGAAGAAGAATGAGGCACTATTTGCATGGGTGTATCGAATTAATCAACCGTAGGTAACATCTCGTGTGATGTGGACTACCGAGGTGAAAGCTATATCTACATGGGGGATGTAATGTATAGCAAGGAATAGCCCTGTGAGGATTTGTATTACTAAACATAGGCCAAGCATAGAGCCTATATTTCATCAGACAGATAAGTTAGATGGGGCAGGTAAATCAATTAGTCTGTTATTTACTACTTTAATTAAGGGATGAGTTTTTCGAATAGGGAAGTACATATTTAAAAGGACGTAATGGGCCTATATATATTTTAGTTATTTTTACCACTGCCACCAATGCGAGGAAGAGGGTTATGGCTAGCAATATAAGGATTTGAATATTGTCTGTACACAGTAGTTCGGATATAGATAGTGTATTAGTTTGTTCAAAGGATGAAGGTGTGATGTAGTTTATTCTTATGGGGATAAACAAGCAAGCAGTGAGAAGAAATGTAAATACTATTTTTAGTATTTTTATTTGTTGATTTGGCTGGATTGAGACAAAGTAAGCGAATATTACAAGAAGGCCCCCCACATAAACCAAAAATAAAATAAATGAAAATCAGGAGGAGACATGTACAGATATTGATATAGAAATTATTATAGTGGTAAAGATAATTCATAGGCCTATGTTTAGGGGAGTTGAGGTAAGTACTATAACTAGGGTTATAGATACAATTATCACTGATAGTATATTTGAAAGCATATTACAAATCAAAGAACTGGACTTTATCTTTAGAATTCAAAGGTCTACGTGCGCCTTACACTAATTTATATTATAAAAGTATAACTAGGCTCCTCATCAGTATACACAGATAAATAAGAAGATTCATACTACATCTACAAAATGCCAGTATCATGCAGCTGCTTCAAAACCAAAGTGGTGGGAGACAGAGAACTGGTGTATAATGTTTCGTATTAGACATATGAGAAGGAACGTTGAGCCAATAAGTACATGAAGGCCGTGAAACCCTGTGGCAACAAAAAATGTTGAGCCGTATACCCTATCTGCAATGGAAAATGTGGCTTCTAAATATTCTCTTAGTTGAAGTGCAGTGAAGTAGGCACCGAGTACAACTGTAAGGGTTAAGGCTTGAGTAGTATTTTTATGATTGTTTTCTAATATAGCATGGTGTGCTCAGGTTACCGTAACCCCCGACCCAAGCAGAACTGCCGTATTTAGTAAAGGGATTGAAAAGGCACTAATAGGCGAAATTCTTGTAGGGGGTCATGTGCAGCCTAGTTCTGGGACGGGAGACAAGCTTCTGTGAAAGAAAGCTCAGAAGAAGGCAAAGAAGAATAGCACTTCAGAGGAAATAAATAGGATTATTCCCCATCGAAGCCCAGATATTACTTGGGAGGTGTGATGTCCCATAAATGTCCTTTCTCGGATTACGTCTCGTCATCATTGAATTATAGTAATTACAACTACTAGAAGTGCTATGAGGAGACAGTTTATTGTGTGAAGGTGAAACCAGGAGGTAAGACCAGTGGTAAGTATAAGGGCCCCAATTGCCCCAGTCAGTGGTCATGGCCTGTATTCTACTAAATGGAACGGTTGTCGGGTCATCATACTTTTTATTAAAATTAGGTTTTCTTGAAACGAAAGTGTGTGTTATACTCAAAGTATCTTTATAGTATATGGTGCTTAAGGTGAGGAGAAGTTTTGTTGTTACATAAAAAGCATATATATATTAATGCATACATATGTATATGTATATATAGAAATATTTATTATTTGAGGTTCATAGAAAGAGTGACAGATTACGGTGTTAATAGTCATAGTAAAATTAGTTAAGTAATTATTTATTTCAATTAGTTAAATAAAGTTCTGAGTTATAGTCATTTAATACTATCTTATAGAATCTGATTAAGTAATTTTAAGTAAGCTTTACTAGTTTAGGAGTAAGGAAAATTATTAATAACGAGTATTATATTAACACAGATAGAGTATACTTCTTATGAAGTGTCCGTTGTAAATGAACGGAGACAGCTTACTTATCAGGGATAAGTATGCCTTAGTCTGTCTTCAGGGGGATAAAAAGCACAGGATTTTATTATAATTCATTCTATCTATGGTTACTAGGGATAAGGATATTAGGGTGCTAAGCTATAAATATTAATATTAAGTCTCTTAACGGGAGGTGTTCTAGAAATATTCCATAGTTCATATTAGCATATAGCCTCGTGAGCAATGCCTTATGGGCACATGTTAGAGAAATGGGTAGAATAAGAATAGACATGCAAAAGATCAGATAGTTTAAGTATAGAATTTATTTATATGCTTAAAAAATTTAGATTCTAAAACTATTATCTAGACACTCTTAACACTTGCTACTTTTCTACCTATAATCAAAATATTTGACGGGATAATTATTATAACTAAGTGTAGGCAGAGAGATAGTATTATAGTATATAAATGAGCGGAATAAATGTCAGGTGTATAGTTTATCTTATGGTAGCTAGCCATGAATTTATCATAAAACGGTGGAATAGATAATCTTATATAGAATTTTACTATATAAAATACCCATTAATCAGTATGAGTATGTGTATATACATATATATATATATATATATATATATACACGTGTATATATATATAGTTATCTCCCTTACAAAACTACTAGGAAGCATATTATATGTACAGAGAGCAGTAAATAGAGGATTTTTAGATAAAGGTTCTACTCATTAGTTGATAAAGGTTCATACCTTTTTCATTCAGGTAAATTTAGTAGTAGAAACTAAATTGAGGGCACATGCTCTATACAAAAAGCAAATAAAATTAAGTATAGTTGAAGTTTTGTAATGAATCATAGAGTTAATATTATTAAATAAGTAAAAGTTGAATAAATAGATTGGTGGTTTCGTTGCATTTCTTAATAG
>JANZQE010000072.1:0-2787 GCA_038040705.1 Clostridium sp.
TATATCCATACTAGTACTGAAATGAAAACTAATATTTAGGAGGTGTTTTTTATGCCAAAAGCTAAACAATATGTAGACCAAAGTATGTCAAGTGTACAAAGCACAGTTACATCATTGCAACAAGCACTTACTTCAGCAGAAAAAGCAGATAATAAAGCTAAAATTCAATCTGCAATAGATTCTCTTAATTCAGCATCTCAACAACTAACTAACTATAAAGATTAAAATTGAAAAAGAAATCCTATAATTATTTTAATTATAGGATTTCTTTTTTGCTATTTATGACTTTACGATCACATAATGCATTAAACCTAATACAAATATACTGTATCCGCATTCAAATATTCTATTTCAGCTTTCACATGTGTAACAATTACTATTAATTTATCCGCCGAAAGCTTAATTACCTGATCCATTATCTGATTTTTAAGATCTTCCTCGAGTCCCTTAAACGGCTCATCCATCAAAATAATTCTTTTGTCATAAGCGAGCGCCCTTGCAATTGCTACTCTACGCTTCATCCCACCACTTAGTTCTTGTGGTCTTTTATTCTCAATGTCAGTTAATTGCATATCATTCATGTAATCTTTGGCCATCTTAAGACCTAGTTCTCTATCCTTCAAAACCAAACTAATATTCTCAATTGCCGACAGCCATGGAATCAACCTATCTTCCTGAAACACCATTGAAATATCCTCTGTAATCACAACTTCACCTTCATCTGGTTCTATAAGCCTCGCTATCAAATTAAAAACAGTAGTTTTTCCTACCCCCGATGGGCCAAATATACACACTATTCCCTTTTGCGGAAATTCTATAGTCTTCTTCGCGATAACTACCTCTCCATTAAAGCTTTTAGTTACACCCTTAAATATAATCATACCTAATACCTGCCTTTTTAAACAAGAAATTAATTACTTTTACAAACCCCTTTTCAAATAATAGGCTAAGTATTATTACCACCACAGTCCACGCGAAGATATCAACAGTTTCTAAATAAATTTTAGCATTGTATAAATTTCTTCCTATAGTTCCTTTAGACAGTCCGATTACCTCAGCCGCAATCCCGGCCTTCCAAGCAAAACCTATACCAATATTACAAGCCGCAGCAAAATATGGCATAATGCTTGGAATATAAACCGCCTTTAACACTCTTCTTTTAGGTATATTGAAAACCTTTGTCATTTCTAAAAGCTTGATATCCGTGTTTTTAATTCCTTCAGACACATTTTCCCATACCATAGGTAATACCATTAGAAAAGCTATAAAAGCTGATATTCTATAAGATTTTAACCATATTAAAGCAAGTATAATAAATGATGCCACAGGTGTTGATTTTATAATATTTAACACTGGCTTAAAAAAATAATCAAGTATTTTATACTTAGTTGTGATAACAGCTAGTATAGTTCCCGCTACTAACGCCAGTATTAAGCCAACAAATATTCTCATAAATGATATTCCAATTGATTTCCAAAATAATGTTGTAAAAGATAACTCAACTATGCGCATAAAAATATTTATTGGAGATGATATTAAAAGCTCTTGATCGACAAACAGATAAACTAATTGCCATATAAGTAGCCAAATTAATAATACTCCTGTCTTCATTACAAATTTACTTGTTTTACTTTTTACCCTGGTAGTAAAAATCTTCATCAGGTAGTTCTCCCCCTACAGATTTTGGATTTGCTTTAAATAGTACCTCTAAAAACCCACTAGTCATTGACTTCATTTCACTGCCATCAATATAAGTGATACTAGATTTAGGAATAGCGATCTTTGCGGGCTCTGATTTCATTATATCAAATTTTTCAATTAATGTAGCACTTTCATCTATATTATTATTAACATATTCTGTTGATGCAGCGTACTCTTTTAAAAATGAATCTACAATAGCTTTATTCTTCTCTAAGAATTCTGTTCGGACAATAATGCTTCCCATTACTAGAGCACTTGGTTTTTCACCAGATACATTTTCCCATTCCTTTGTCATATCTAATGCAATCTTAACATTTTTATTTTGCATTAAAACAGATGTTACAAATGGTTGTGGAAGTTATGCGATTTCTATCTCTCCTGCTGCCATTAAAGTTGCAACTTCAGAATGCTCAGCTCTGTATTCCACTTCTACATCCTCTCCAACTGTTAATCCATTTTGTTCCAATACATAATTTAGAACATATTCTGGAGTTGTTCCGAGGCCGGTTGCATATATTTTTTTCCCTTTAAGATCAGAAGCCTTTGTAATTTCTACTCCATTAGTTACTATATATAAAACACCTAAAGTATTATTAGCGATAATCTTTACTTTTCCTTCAGTTTTTTTATAAAGTGTTGCTGCTAAATTTGTAGGAACTGCAGCAATATCCACTTGACCTGTAGTAATCATCCCAACTACTTCATCAGGTGCACCTGACAAGGTAAAAGTATAATCATTAGTAGTTTTACCTAATTCGTCATCTTCCATAAGTTTTACCATTCCCATACCTGTAGGACCCTTTAATGCTACTACATTTGCTTTGCCCTGAGTTGCTTCCTTTTTACATCCTGTAAACCCTATAACTCCAATAAATATTACAAGTACTAACACCATAACTTTCTTCATGATAATCCCCCTTCTATAATTTGTTTATATTTTATAACTATTTGTTTACCTTTTTTGATAATCCTTTTTTCCTCAAGATCAACCTAATATGTCTTAGGTAAGACACATTAAATTTATTGTATTCCCAATTAAATACATTGTCAATATTTTAATAACCTAAACAGAGCACTGAGACTCAT
>JANZQE010000073.1:0-5174 GCA_038040705.1 Clostridium sp.
TTGTTATGTATTACTGTAGGTCTATTAATAAACTGCTTTATATTATACTCTAATTGTTGTTTATTATCTGAAATTTTATATGTTCTTGAATATGAAAATACTATGCCAACAATTATAAGTACACATAACGACAATGTTATAAAATTTTTTTTCATATTGACCCCCCCTTTTTTAACACCGACATATATTACAATGGTGTTATAATGTCCAAATGGAACTACTGCATAGAATTAATATCATATCTAATAATTACAACTGTGTTTTCATAGTTAAAAAATTCAAGATTTATCTCTCTCTCCTTATCTACATAGCCAATCACTGGCACACCAAAATCAGACATTCGCTTATAATAGTTGTTGCCATAAACTTTAATAATTTCATCAACTGAATTTCCGACTCCAATATTTTTACTTGTGTTTATACTACTACCTGAAATATCATCTATTGCAATTCGTATAATTTGTCTATTATTATTTACAGCAATCTCCAAGTCATTGCTTAATTTGTAATAGTCAAATAAATCATTTTCAAGTCTTTGAATTTTTATTCCATACTTCTTTATAAACTCTTTACTATCAATATTGTCATATAATTGGAGTCCTCCTATATGTTCTTCACTAAGATTAGTTGTTTTAGTAAATATAAAACTGCTTGACCTATGAGAAAATACTGAGAAACCAATGACGACACAACTTACAACTGCTAAAACAATAATTAAAATTTTAAATGCTTTCCTATTCACCAATATATACACCTCCATTATAATTCTTAGTAAAATGCCATCATAAAATTTCTTTATAAACTCTATAGCCAATTCTTTAGTTACTACTCTATATGGGCCATAAAAACCATATTCACTTTTAATTATTTAATTTGGGGAATTGAAGTATATCAAACGAACATACTTTCCACTTACCGTCTTCTTTTGTCAGCTCTATAACTCCTTTGCCTACGTCTGCTTGTATTGTCTTACCATCAGAAGATATAAAATTATATTTAACTGCGTAGATATAGTTTACATTATCAGTATCTATAAAATCTTTATACATGTTTGCGCTAGAATACATGCCTGTAATTTGTGTTGTATAATTATTCTTGGAACAGATTTCCACACTCGAAATATTGAACTGATAACTCGACGCCTCCTTATACCCTTTTTTTGTCATTAAAGGTATTATTTCCTTATCAACAGACTTCATTATTTTAAGGAATTCATCACTTTGTTTTTTATGATTTTCTTCGCTCTCTTGGTCTTCACCAGTTATCTCTGGTAATATAATTGTATTAAAAACAGCAATTTCCTTTGCATCTACTGTATATATACTTTTTAAAAATACTTCACTAGCTTTTTTTGCTTTGCTTATATCAAAATTAACACACCCAACTAAAACTGATACAATTAAAGCCAGAACACAAGATATTCTTATTATTTTTTTCATGATTATTACCTCACCTTTTCTTTATATAGTTTTATTGTATCTATACTCATTTCAATACAAAACTACCTTTTTCCTTTAATCTTTTTAATTTAGGCAAAAGATAAAGCATAAAGTCAGATTTCTCCACCTCATGCTTAAATTATTTGCAGTAAAATAATATTTACTTGTCCTCCTTCTTTATAACACGACCTATCTAACTTCATACTTTTTAACTCTTCGATAAAATGTAGCTTGTGTCATGTTCAGCATCTGTGTTGCTTCAACACCTTTAATATTCTCTCTTTCTTGATGATCTACAAATGACAATACTATTCCATTAAGTATACATTATTATACTCAGTGTAATCCTTTTAAAACTTGTTCTAGCGAGGTAATATAGATTGCATAAATCTTATTGGAGAGTAAGTAAATAAAAAAATAGCAAGTTTTACATTGCTGTAAAGCCTGCTATATCAAAGTTTGCGTTTTGGTGACTCCTAGGGGAATTGAACCCCTGATTCCACCGTGAGAGGGTGGTGTCTTAACCTCTTGACCAAGGAGCCGAATTAACACTACGAGATCTAGTATATTACTTTGTCAGCATTAAGTCAAATAGATATAGCAGATAGAAAGTCAATCTACTATTGTAAATTAAAATATAAAAGAGAGTATGTAGCTTTATAAACATCCAACTTAAAAACTTTTAAGTTGGGTGTCTCTTATAATATTTGTAAAATCCTTCTCTTAATTTCATTGAATTTGTCTGATGTAATTATAGACTTATCTCTAATTTTAGGTAAATCAACGATTATTTCACTTTTTATAGTTGCTGGTTTATCTGATAATAAATATATTCTATCAGATAAAAATACCGCTTCCTCGATATCATGCGTAATAAATATTATGGTAGCTTTTAATTCCTTTGTAATTTCTAAAAGCCAATTTTGCATCTTTGCCCTAGTAATTGCATCAAGTGCTCCAAAAGGCTCATCCAGTAACATAATATCTGATGATGACATATATGTTCTTAGTAGTGCCGCTCTTTGCTTCATGCCTCCAGAAAGCTGGAAAGGGTATTTATACTCAAAACCATCAAGTCCAAAGGTTTTAAAATGATTAATTACCTCTGACCTTGCCTGTTTTTTTGATTTCCCTTTTATGATAAGAGACAAAGAGGTATTATCTATAATATTTTTCCAAGGAAGCAGTAAGTCCTTTTGATGCATATAGCTTACTTTTTTAGTCCTACCGAGGCACTCTTCCCCATCAATTATAATTTTACCTCCATCTTTGTGCAAAAGACCTGATATAATATTAAAAATTGTACTTTTACCACTACCACTTGGTCCAAGGAGACTAATAAATTCATTTTCGTTAGCATAAAAAGAAACATCGTCTATAATTTCCATGCTACCAAAGCTTTTTTTTATATTTGTTACCCTTAGTTTTTCCACACTAGTCTGGTAAATACTCATTTGTAAACGCCTCATTTGCCATCATATCTTTTTCTATAAGATTTCTATCTAAAAGAAATTTGGTATAGTTATCCCAAACTGATGTTTTCATTTCACCCCATCTTTTAGCTTCAGCCTTATACTGATCTTTCATATACTCTTGACTCTCGTAAGCAAGAGCTTCATTTGTTTCAGGTGCATTATTCAACAAAATCTTTGCACTTTCTTTAGGGTTCTCAATACAATATTCGTATCCTTTTGTAACAGCTTTTAAAAAATTCTTTGCAGTGTCAGGATCTTCTTTTAAATTATTTTCATTAGCTATAATTACTGGAGTATAGTAATCTAAATCACTATTTAATTTTCCAATATCAATATAGTTAATAGGAATATTTTTAAGCTTGGCTTCTATTCCCGTCCATCCATAAAATATCCATTCAAAGTCAATAGCTTTCTTAGTTACAGCAAAGAAATCCTCCGCTCCTGCGTCCACCATTTTTAGTTTTGAAAAATCTCCATTATCACTTTCCATGAGAGCCTTTAATATTGCGTTTTCAGAAGGGGACCCCCATCCGCCATAGGTTTTACCTTCAAAATCTTTTGGAGATTTAATGTTTTTTTCCAATGGGGCTGCAAATCCAGAAGTATTATGTTGGATAATTGTAGCTATAGCCTTTATAGGAAGTGGGTCTTTAGCGGTTCTAGCATAAGTTACATCTTCTTGATAGCTTATGCCAAAGTCTCCTTTGCCTGCAGCAATTAAAGTTGAAGTGCTACCCTCGGCTGACTGAATTATTTCCACATCAAGACCTTGCTGCTTAAAATATCCATTGTCTTTTGCTACATATAATCCAGTATGATTAGTGTTTGGGACCCAATCTAAAATAACTGTAACCTTTTTTAAGGCTTCTACCTTATTTTCAATTTTTTCTTTTGTACCACAACCCACAAATGCAACTGCAGTCATTGATAGCGTTAATAATAATGATATTGATTTCTTTAGCATGTTGTTACCTCCAATTAAAATAATAGTAGTATACAAATTTAGTTTTTCTTATTTTCTTTATTCCTACTCCAAGGGGTAAAATAATATTGTAACAGATATAATAGCCCAAATAAGCCCATACTTAATATCACTATAATTATGATTACAGCGAAAACCTTATCAAGTGCGTAAGAATTTTTAGCCCTGATCATATATACCCCAAGACCCTTATCTCCTCCTAGCCATTCTCCAATCACGGCTCCCATAATACTATAGGTTGCTGCTATTCTAAGGCCCGAGAAAAAATTCACTGTAGAGGATGGTAGCTTAACCATAGTAAAAATTTGATATTTGCTAGCTCCCATTGTCTTTAAAAGGTTTACCATATCAGTATCCACCGAATCTAACCCATCAATTAAACTAATAACTATAGGGAAAAAGCATACTAGAACTACAACAATAATCTTAGGTAATATTCCAAACCCAAACCAGATTACAAAAAGAGGTGCTAAGGCAATAATTGGGATAGTTTGAGATACTACTAGAATAGGATATATGCACTTTTTAATAAGTTTTACATTATCCATTAATGTAGCTAAAATTAATGCAACAAAAATAGATATTATGAATCCTATTGTGGCAGCATATAAAGTAGCATAAATATGTTTAGTAAGGCTTGGAAATATGTTAACTAAGGTAATAATAATATCTTTAGGTGATGGCAATATGTACTGTGGAACATTTAGCTTATCTATAGATATTTGCCATATTAAAAGAATTATAAGCTGAAAAGCTATAGGAATGATTTTATTTTCTATATTTATATATTTTTTCATCCATAGTCACGCCTTCTGGTTTATAATCGATTTTAACCATAGAAACAACTCTTGTTGCTCCATGCTCAACACAAATTTCTTGAGCCTTTTTTACAATATCTAAAAGCTCATCTAGTTCACCCTCCATAGTAGTTTCCATTGGCCCTACTTCGTATTTTACTCCACTAGCTTCAATATACTCTATAACCTTGTCTACCACGGGGTAAATTCGGTCCTCAGCTACTACCGGTATTACTTGAATACTTACATTTACAACTGACATTTAAATTCCTCCTTAACCTATTATTTATAAAAACAAACCCCCCGTTCAAAATTGAACGGAGGGTTTTATAAACCTATAATTTCGCATTATTTATGTACTTTAAATCCAAACTAAATGCAAATCATATTTTCCCTCCGCTGGCATTACCCAATTCAGGTTATAAGGGTCGAAACATCGCTGTTTCCTCTCAGACAAAAATCTTGACTCCCCTAATTTTTA
>JANZQE010000074.1:0-5440 GCA_038040705.1 Clostridium sp.
CTTAAAGGTTTCTTTTCGTTTATTGTATACAATATCTTTAATAAAGATAGAGGCAAGCTCATTGTTTTCAGGTGTAGGTACACTAGGCATTTTGAAATCTTCATCTCCTATCAAATCCTCTGATTTTAGTGAAAAATTTCTGTAATGTTCTGCTTTATCTAAAGAAGGAGCATCAGGCCAGCTTAAAACTAAACCAGAATCTAGAATTTGATGTCTAAAAATGTCTTGAAGCATGGAAGAATTATCTTCTGTTTTATTAAAATCTGAGTATAGCATTAGGCTATACATGTATAATAGGAGCTCATCACAAGTATAAATTATCTCCTTATCATTACTTTCTTTTAGGAGTATTCCTTTATTACTTTCGTATAATTTTGTAAGCTTTTCGTATAAATCATCACTTGTTTCTTTAAATTTGTGGAAGTGGGTATTATTATACATAAGCATAGAATTTATAAAAAGCATACAGGAATAATCTAATTTAGCGTTAATAATTATTGATGGCTTAGCATTATATTGTTCTATGAGCAGATCCGAAAAATCTTTTAATAAATCTTCGCATTGTTCAAGGCCAGAGTATTTATAAAAAATATTCAAGGCAAGGCATATTTTATTGAGTTCTTCAAAGGACACATTGTAGATTTCCTCTTTATATTGAGTAAACATATTTAATATATCTAGAGCAAACTTTTTATATTCCTCCTCGTGTTTGCTTTTATCATAACAAGAATATTTGTAGTAAGCTGCCATCATAAATGCTTGATCAGAGAATTTGAATTTATTGTTTTTGTTTTCAAAATTAAATTCTTGTTTTAGAGGGTCTGTCAAATCTTTTTTATCAACAAAAAGTCCGTCTTTGTTTCTAAAATTAGAAGCATAATATTCTAATTGTTCTTTGGATAGTTTATGGTAAGTCGAACTTAGAGAATATATATTATCATCAACATTTTCAAAACTACGATAATAGTCTGCCATCTCTAATAGTGATAACGTCATGAATGCATTGCTATTAATTGTTATTTCCTTTTTGACCTTGGCTTCATTCCAAGTTAAGATGCCATCCTGGGATTTTAATTTAGCATCTGCTTTTTTGTAGATACATAAAAGTGGAGAATTTACACTAATTGTGTTAATATCAATCTTAGAAAAAGATTTAGATTTTAAGTCACGCGTGGAAATATATATTCCGCATTTTGAACCGAAAACTATATCTTTTAATGATTCTTTTGATAAGTAGAAGAATTGATTTCTTATGTTATTTTTGTTTAAAGTATTGGTTCTTAAAAAAGGTCCTATAAATTTCAAAATATCACCGCCATATATTAATCCTTATATAAATAATATGATTTGGTTTGCTAAAATGTGCTAGTTTTATAAAAATAGGGAGGAAGAATTTAAATGAAAGTTGGAAAACTTAATTGGGATGATTTAAAACAAATAATTGATGACAATAAAAGTGTTGTACGAACTGACGTAAGAATTAGAAGTGGAATAGGAGAAGACTGTAGTGTCATAGATTTTGGTGAGTATGAATGCGTTGTTTCTACCGATCCAATAACTGGAGCAGATAAAAACATAGGTAAACTCGCAGTTAATATAAATTGCAATGACATAGCATCTTGTGGAGTTGAGCCAATGGGAATTTTAGTTACAATATTAGTGCCGAAAACGGCCACTCTTCAGGATATAAAAAATATAATGGCAGAAATAGATGAAGAGACAAAAAAATACAATGTAGAGATATTAGGCGGGCACACTGAGGTCACTGATGCCGTTAATAGAATAGTCGTTTCATGCACCGCTATTGGAAAAGGGAAAAAAGGTAGCGCAGTAGCAACCTCAGGAGCAAAGATAGGTGATGATATTGTTGTTACAAAACTGCTTTGTATGGAAGGGACTTCAATTATAGTAAATGATCATTTACATAAAGTATCAAATGTTTTAACACTCAAAGAAATAGAAATAGCAAAAGACTATGTTAATAGTATTAGTGTGATTAATGAAGGTCGTATAGCTGGACAGGTTGGAGTTAATGCAATGCATGATATAACTGAAGGGGGGGTGCTCGGAGCGCTCTGGGAGGTAGCTGAAGCAAGTAATTTGGGCTTTACAGTATATAATGATAAAATGCCAATTAGCGATATAACTTATAAAATATGTGATACACTCCATATTGACCCTTTAAAATTTATATCCTCAGGTAGCATGCTAATAACAGTTAATAATGGTAAAGAGTTAGTAGATAAATTAAATAGTAAAGGTATAAAGGCTACGACTATAGGAAAAATAACTGAATCTAGGGGGATATTAGTAACAGATAATATAGAAAGAGATGTTTTGCCACCTACTAGAGATGAGTTATTTAGTATATAACTACCATATGCTAAAATGAGAGGCGTGGAGAATAATGAAGAAATTAATAATTGCTAGTAATAATGAACATAAAATTGCAGAGATAAAGCAAATTTTATCACAATTTCCACTTCAGGTATTATCTTTGAAAGAAGCTAATATTAATATAGACGTAGAAGAGACAGGTACTACATTTATGGAAAATGCAGAAATAAAGGCTAGTGAGATTTTTAAAATAGCTCATGGTGATATGGTACTTGCAGATGATTCGGGATTATCAGTGGAATTTTTAAATGGAGCTCCAGGTATTTTTTCAGCAAGGTTTGCAGGAGAGCATGGAAATACTAGTGAAAATAATGATAAATTACTATTTTTATTAAAAGGCACAAGAGAAGAACAGCGAAAAGCAAAATTTATTTGTGCAATGGTACTCATAATAAATAATACTGAAATGGTTAAAGTGCAAGGTGAAACAGAAGGGCTAATAACAGATGAATTTAGAGGAGAAGAAGGCTTTGGATATGATCCGTTGTTCTTTGTGAGTGAAGTAAGTAAAACTTTTGCACAAATGAGCTCAGACGAGAAAAATGCGATTAGTCACAGGGGAAGGGCATTAGGTAAATTAAAAAATGAGATGGAAAGGTTAATATAAGAAGTGCAATGTAATATTTTATTAAAGGACAGGGTGAGCTTATATGCGTATAGGAGTTGTAAGTGATACACATAGGAATGTTAGTAGCATTGAGCTGCTAGGAGAGAAAATAAAGGCAATGGATGTGATAATTCACTTAGGTGACAATGTAGATGACATATCTATTATAAAGAAGTATTACAAGGGGAAAATAATTAATGTAAAAGGTAATTGTGATTTTTCCGCTAAAACACCAAATGACCGGGTAGAAGATGTTGGCGGAAAAAAGATTTTTTTAACTCATGGACATAAATACAGTGTAAAAGAAAATTTGTATAAGTTAAGATATAAGGCGCTAGAAACTGGAGCTCACATAGTTTTATATGGGCACACTCATATTGCGAAAATAGATTTTGAAGAGGGTATATGGTATATAAATCCAGGCAGTGCATCTGAGCCAAGAGATGGAGCTCGCAGTTTTGCTATTATTAGTATTGATGGAGATGTCATATACCCCACTTTAGTAAGATTTTAGTGAAAGAGATGCTTAGGGACAATTTATTGCAATATTCAACATGGAAATTTTAAAAAAAGTATTGACGTATTAATAAATATGGTGTAAAATAATCCATGTCGTCACAAAAAAACAATCATTTTAAAACTTTGGGGCGAAAGAGTTAATTTGGAACATTAAATATTCTAATATAAAGGTTTAATGGACATCGGGGTGTAGCGCAGCTGGGAGCGCGCGTGGTTTGGGACCATGAGGTCGCAGGTTCAATCCCTGTCACCCCGACCACTAAAAATTAATATGCGGGTATAACTTAATGGTAGAGTGTTAGCCTTCCAAGCTAGTTACGAGGGTTCGATTCCCTCTACCCGCTCCAAATATGCTTAGGCATATAGTACATATAAATATATAAGTGTCTTTAGCTCAGTTGGATAGAGCAACGCCCTTCTAAGGCGTGGGCCGGGGGTTCGAATCCCTTAAGACACACCATATGGTGGGAGTAGTTCAGTTGGTAGAGCGCCAGATTGTGATTCTGGTTGTCGTGGGTTCGAGCCCCATCTTTCACCCCATTTAATGCTGGGATGTCGCCAAGCGGTAAGGCACCACACTTTGACTGTGGCATTCGTAGGTTCAAATCCTGCTATCCCAGCCAATATGGTTTACTAGCTCAGTTGGTAGAGCACATGACTTTTAATCATGGTGTCCGGGGTTCGATTCCCCGGTAAGCCACCAATAAAAAGCACTTCTTTATGAAGTGCTTTTTATTTATATGTATAGTCAGATAAGTAAGTTTATTGATTTTGTTTTTTGAATTTGTTTATGGTATTATGATAATACGAACATATACTTATGAAGTATATAACTATAATAATTTTAAAGGAGAGTAATTATGGAGAATAAAGTTTTAGCTATAGTAAATGGAAATGAATTAACTGAGAAAGATATAAACAGAACATTACTAAGATTTCCACAGGAAACACAAGAGCATTACAAAACAGAAGAAGGTAAAAAACAATTTTTGGACCAGATGATAAATTTTGAATTAATATATGCTCATGCGATTGATAGTGACATGAAGAAAGATCCGGATTATATAGAACAAGTAGAATTGATAAAAAAGGATGTTCTAATACAAATAGGCGTAAAAAACATAATGTCTAGTGTAGATACAACTGAAGAAGAAATAAAAAAATACTATGAAGATAACAGTGAAATGTTTAAAAGCGATGAAACTGCTTCTGCTAAACATATATTAGTAGATGACTTAGAACAAATGAAAGAAATTAAAGTAGAAATAACTAATGGAATGTCTTTTGAAGAAGCGGCTAAGAAATACTCTAAATGCCCATCTTCAGCTCAAGGCGGAAGTTTAGGTAGCTTTTCTAGAGGTAAAATGGTTCCTGAATTTGAGGAGGCTGCATTTAAATTACAAGTTGGTGAAATAAGTGAGCCTGTTAAGACTCAATTTGGATATCATTTAATACAATTAGATGAGAAAACTCCACAAGGAGCAAAATCTTTGGAAGAGTCCAAGGAAATAATTGTAAAAAATCTTTTAAATCAGAAACAAAACGAAAAATATGTAAGTTCTATAACTGAATTAAGAAATAAGTATAATGTAGAAATAAAATAAAAGCATATGGCTTTATAATTTTGAACAAAAACCAATATTATTGTCATATTGGTTTTTGTTTCATTTTACTAAACACATGGAAATATAAAGGTTTACAGAAAATTTTAAAATAACTACATAAAAGTATTGACAAAAAAAGATATACCTAGTAAAATAGTAGAAGTCGTCACATAATGACAAAACAAATTGGTCTTTGAAAATTAAACAGAGAAATAGGTAAAGATAGCAAAATAATATTTTGCTAAACCAGTTAATTACTTTAGTAAATAAAGTGAATTTTAGTCGTAAGACTAAATAGTATGTAATGAGCTTG
>JANZQE010000075.1:0-4538 GCA_038040705.1 Clostridium sp.
AACAGTTGCTTCTGGACTACCACTACTTCCACTAAATAATCCAGCAAGTAAATTTGTAATCGTACCACCTAATCCTGCCATTATTATACTACATATGTCAAAATAAAATTATTTATTATATTGATAATAATAAATATAAAATGTCAACTTGGAAAAGAAATCATGGATTAGCTAAAGGAGGGGTTAATCTCAATAACACTTTCTCTACTGTTGAAGAAGGCAAGACAAGATGTGAAGCTAATCCAGAATGTGTTGGATTTAATATGTATTATGAATCTCGAACTTATAATGGTGCCACAGCCTACGGATATAAACCTCACTATATGTTTAAAGAGAACCCTAATCCATTGGTGCAGTCAGTGACGTATAAAAATCACGAAACTAACCCAAATAGACTTTTACGTACGGCTGGGGTGGGTTTCGGGGGTAGGGTAAACCCAACAAGTGAATTGGAAGCACCATGGATACCGGATTATGGTTATACTGAACTTCGTTATAATATTGATACATCTCGAACAGATTTGGTAAATTATATCATTTCTAGACCTGTTGATTCTACTTGGGATTTTGATGCACCATTACGTTTTCTACCACAAGGGAGAGATAAAATTCCTATTTATTATATTGCTGGAACACAAGAACGAACACTTCAATTAGCAAATGATAAACCACCACAACCTCGTTTCGGATGGACTGATGCAAGTCATCCAAGACAATTAGCAGCTTATAGAGCTTGGATTAAATATGAAAAAGAAAGAAAAGCTTGGAGGATTCATGAAATAGGGTTAATAAGTTATTTAAAAGAGGCAGAGGACGAAAGAAAAAGAATTCAAGATATAGAAGCTCTCTATAAGCAACAACAATATGATGCTGTTGAAGCACAACGGGCAGCTATTGCACTTTACGAAAAAGTCAATTTAGAAAATTTAGAATTAGCTGAAGCTAAAAAGAATCCATTATATGAATATAATTTTAATACTAACATTATCAATACTAGACAAACTAATTTGAATAATCGAACAGAAATAACCTGCGATAGTACAGAACTTCCAGATGATTATGAATTTAATACCCGTGAATTAATACAAAATGCATTTGAAAAATGTGAATGTTCTATGAATAAGAATGATAAAATTGTTAGAGATAATGCAGATAAAATTTTAATTTCTGAAACTAAGCAATTAATTTGGGGAGAATTGAAACTTTATAAATATAATGGTACGATTATTCGAGATATACCTATTTGGCATAGACCAACTGCACCAGCAAGAACAAACACTGTTACAGATGGTAAATTTGAAGTAAATGGTGTATTAAGAACTTGGGATCCTCAACAATTCATAAAGTATAAACCATATACTGAACCTGCTAGAGTTGAAAAAATTTTATTATATAATGAATCAAAAACTGTGCAAGATGTACTTAGTGGTAATGTTGCAATAATCACTATTGATGGTCAAAGATTTTGGACATCTCAATCACATGATTATGGTATTGATGCGTCAAATGATTGTAGAAATCTTGGACAATCTGATTCTCATGATGGTAAATACAAAAATATACCTGGTATCAAATACGATGAAACTAAATATACTAAAACAGATACTGATGCTTTTTTTGATCCATGGCCTAGAAAAACATATACTTGTAAAAAAACTGAGGCATATAAAAATCATCTTGTAGATTTTTTCAAATCATTGGAACCGGCAAAGAATATATTGCGACCAATTCCTAATGCTGCTCAGACTATTGCACCATCTGACCTTGTTTGTCAAATTTGTCCAAATATTGCAAAAGTTGAAGATGCAACACTTATACGATCAACTGTTAATATAGATCAATTAGCATCTTGTGTTAATGAACGGACTGAAATCATTGTTGCATCAGAAGAAGCTGCACAACTTGCATCAGATAAATTAGCTCAAGATGCAGCTGCTACAGCAGCCAGACAAGCTGAAGCATCTGCAGAATCTGCACGAATTGAACAAGAACAATTAGATAAATTAGCAATTACTGAACAAGAAGAAATTGATGCAAATGCTGTCAGTGATGCTGTAGTAGAATCAGAACAAACTCAACAAACATTTGGGGATATACCAGATGATATACCAGAAACAACATCTAATATGTGGGATGATCCTAATCAAACTTATTCACCTGAAGAAGCGGCTGCTGCAGCTGATAAAGCTAAAACCCCTGAAGAAATTGAGAAGGAAAATGAAAAATTCAAACGAAATGTAATGATTGGAGCTGGTGTAGTAATGGTAGGTATTATTATATTTTATTCGTTAAAAAATAAAGATTAATTTTAAAATTGTATATGATCGCTATTCCAAATTTCTAGCATCTATTGCTATATTCAATAGTGGTTGACCCTGCCATTTTCTGTATTCTCTTTTTGACAATTCCATTTTTTTCTTTGCCAAATTGTATTCTAATTCAAATTTTTCTTTTGCTAATCTGTATGATTTTTCATGTGATGTTTCAGGGGTCATCAATACAAATGGTAGTTCTTGTTCTTCAGGCCATCCATCATAGTAAATATCAAGAAAGTCTCTTGAATATATATCATTTATCATTTCGTATTCTGTTTTATCAGGGAAGTATTGAACATAATCTTGAGATATAGATTCAATTACATAATTTCTTAATATATAAAGTAATGACTTTCCTCGATATTTCTCCATCATCAAAGGTCCTAAACTGTCACTATATTTTTTCCAAATAATGGAATTTTCATCAAATATTGTTGTATCTAACTCATGTAAGACACGTCTTTCCATTTGAGTAACTGACATTGGATATTCAAAACTCCATCTTAATATAATTGGATATGAATAAACATCATATATATCAGATACCCAAAATTCTACTGTTGCATGATGAATTTGTGTTGTAGTATACTTTGTAATTTTTTGAACAACTTCATTGGGTAACTGTCTCCCTAAATGGGCTACAGAACTTTGTAAAGCTATACTCTCTCTCACCTTTTCAGGTTGACATCCTGTTGATGTTAAAATTTCTCCTCGTTGACAAGGACCAGTTGTACGTATTGGAATTCTTTTACGTACAATTCGTGTTCGTTTTTGTGCCCTCTCCATTTTCAATATTTTATCTACATCGCGTGATCTTTTATGAGACGACATTGTTTTAATAAATGATTTTAAAAAAAAATAATTTTGTATATAATGTATCATATCAATGATTGATTTGAGTATTTTGTACGAATATTATATTCAAAAATTGAAACAAGAAAAAAAAGATGATGAAATACAACAATTTATTATTGAGTCATCAGAATGTTGTATTGATTTTCAAAATACAAATGATATTGGAAAAATGATAGATTTATATAAGCAATTTACAAAAAAATATTTTCCATTATTATATGATGAAGTAAGATTTAAAAATACATCCATTATTACAATATTTTGCACCCAATGTAAAACTGATAAACATTGTGTAATTGACTGGAAAACTTCAACATTTATATGTAAAAATTGTGGTGAAGATTATAAATATAATATTACTACAGATTGTGAATACAAACAAAAGGGTCAATATACATACAAATCACCATCAAGATACAAAAGAGTAGATACATTTCAATCTGCATTAGATAATTTTTTAGGTAAAAATGCTAAAAATTTACCAATAAATGTATTACAAGAAATAATTGACAAAGTAAAAGATGTTCCAAAGTATAGAATAACATTGTTAGGTGTTAGAAAGTTACTTAAATCAATGAATTATAGAATATATTATCAATATACAAATTACATATATTATAACATTGTTGGTTATGTACCAGAAATAAGTGAGGAATCTGAAAAAGAGTTGCATCAATTATTTTATTGCATAAATGATTCATTTAATCGTTTGAAAATGACAAATACCATTAAACGAAAAAAAATATGGATTTATAAATTTATTATTTACAAGGAATTACAATTATTACATTTGGATGACCTTATTCAATTTATTCAAAAACCATTAATTAATAATGAATATGATTCAAATGTATATGATATGGAATTTAAATTGATTATGCAGGATTTGAATCTTCCTTTTTATCCAACGATTAATATTTAAATTCAATCATTAAAATAAATATATAAACTCCTATTAAAAAAATTTTTATACATAGGTAATAATTTATAACTATGAATGTAATATGATACTAATGTTCTAAATACTTCTTGTTTATCTTCATATTCATTCGGGGTATACAATCTATCTATAGTAACCTTTACAATCCTTGGTTCAACTTCTCGTAACGATAGTGAATAAAATTCATTCTTATTGAAAAATAAATTATTTCGTTGTAATTCTGACAATAAATCAAATGCATCATAATATGATGGATCATCCTCAATCATATCAGATAAAAGTTCTCTTATTAATGATGGAACATATCTATCATGAAGATATAGACAATATAAAAAAAACCGTTCAATAGTATAAACAATAGCATGTATACCCCAATCAATACAGAAATGTTCAATATATTCTTTAACAAATGTAATGGATGTTTGATG
>JANZQE010000076.1:0-4431 GCA_038040705.1 Clostridium sp.
TATTATAGACTCTGGAGTAACTCTTAAATATCTAATGAAGTATTTATCAGCACGAAAACCATCTAGTCTAGAAATTATATGCCTTCTGAATAAACCATCTAGAAGAACGGTGGATATAGACGTTAAATATTTAGGATATAACGTACCAGATTATTTCCTTGTAGGATTTGGTTTGGACTTTGCTGAGAAATATAGAAACTTGCCATACGTAGGAATATTAAAAGAAGAAATTTATAAGTAACGTGTAAAACATACATATTAACTGATAATTAATATATATGTTATTGTCAAGTGATTTTTAATGTGATAAAATTCTAAAGTAACTAAAAAGAAAGGGGGGTTTTTAATGAAAAAAGTTTCTAGTGCATCAGTATGGTTTGTAGTGCTTGTACTTGTTATTTTTGCAGCATTAGCCTTTAATGGGTCTAATAATAATGTAAGCAACATAAGTGTTGATAAATTCCAAGAACATTGGGTTAAGAAGGAAATTAAAACCGTTCAGGTAAAAGAAGATAAAACTGTAGAAGGACAATTAAATGATGGAACACAATATGAAACTGTCGTTCCGTTGGAAAGATTATTACAAGTAATGGAAAAATACCCTAATGAAAATGTTAAAGAAACATATATAAAGCCAGCTACCATGCCAATGTGGTTACAAATAGTACCAACACTTCTTATAATTTTAATGCTAGTTGCCTTTTGGTTTATGTATATGCAACAATCACAAGGTGGCGGCGGTGGCGGTAATAAAGGTGTAATGAATTTTGGGAAAAGTAAAGCCAAAATTGCATCTCCAGATAAAAAGAAAGTTACATTTGATGATGTAGCAGGTGAAGATGAAGAAAAAGCAGAACTTGCAGAAGTCGTGGATTTCTTAAAGCAACCTAAAAGATATCTAGAAGCCGGTGCAAGAATTCCTAAAGGTATCCTCCTTGTAGGTCCACCAGGTACTGGTAAGACTTTACTTGCTAGAGCTGTATCAGGAGAAGCAGGAGTGCCGTTCTATAGTATATCAGGTTCTGAGTTTGTAGAGATGTTTGTAGGTGTTGGAGCTTCGAGAGTAAGAGATTTATTTGAACAAGCGAAGAAAAGTGCTCCTTGCATAATATTTATTGATGAAATAGATGCAGTAGGTAGACAAAGAGGTGCAGGTCTTGGTGGAGGACATGATGAAAGAGAACAAACTCTAAATCAGCTATTAGTTGAAATGGATGGATTTGGAATAAATGAAGGCATAATTATGATAGCTGCCACAAATAGGCCAGACATATTGGATCCTGCTCTTTTAAGACCAGGTAGATTTGATAGACATATATTAGTAGGTGCGCCTGATGTTAAAGGAAGAGAAGAAATTCTGATGGTACATTCTAAAGGTAAACAGTTAGCAGACGAAGTAAGTCTTCAAGTATTAGCAAAAAGGACACCGGGGTTCACGGGTGCAGATTTGGAAAATCTAATGAACGAAGCTGCGTTGCTTTCAGTAAGAAATAATAAGACAGTTATAGAGATGAAAGAATTAGATGAAGCTGTAACAAGGGTTATTGCAGGACCTGAAAAGAAGAGTAAGGTTATCAGCGAAAAAGATAGAAAACTTACTGCATATCATGAAGCAGGGCATGCGGTAGTAATGAAATATTCTCCACTTTCGGACCCAATTCATCAAATAAGCATTATACCAAGAGGTATGGCAGGTGGATACACAATGCATCTACCAGAAGAAGATACTGCGTATACTTCAAAATTAAAACTTAAAGATGAAATGGTTGGACTTTTAGGCGGAAGAGTTGCAGAAAAATTAATACTCGAAGACATTAGTACAGGTGCTAAGAATGATATTGACAGGGCATCTGCTATTGCAAGAAAAATGATTATGGAATATGGAATGAGTGATGAACTCGGACCAATATCTTTTGGAAATGATCATAATGAAGTATTCCTTGGAAGAGATTTAGGTAAAAGTAGAAACTTTAGTGAGCAGATAGCGAATACGATAGATTCTGAAGTTAAGGCTCTTATCGTTGAAGCTTATGCAAAAGCTGAAAAAATACTTACTGAAAATATAAATAAACTTCATGCAGTTGCTCAAGAACTACTTATAAAGGAAAAACTCGAAGGAGCGGACTTTGAGGAAATTATTGCTAGACCAGACACAGGTAATATTGATTTATCAAAGGTATAGGTATATTAAAAGGGATGCAGTTTTAAATAACTGTGCCCCTTTTTTTATTCTGATAAAACATCCTGAAATCTTCACTGCTTTTTTATATCAAAATCTGATATAATTAGGGTTATAGCTTAATACAATAAATAGTCACAATATAAGTAGAATAATTAATATATAAGGGGTGGAGCGTATGAAAAGTGATATAGAAATTGCAC
Source organism: Clostridium sp. (assembly GCA_038040705.1). GTDB lineage: Bacteria > Bacillota > Clostridia > Clostridiales > Clostridiaceae > Clostridium_AD. The sequence continues at coordinate 2,383 of JANZQE010000076.1, forward strand.
AAAGTTCTAAGATGATGCCTATACTTAAGGTGGCAGAGAAAATGGGATTAACAGAAGATGATATTGATTTATATGGAAAATATAAATCAAAGATTTCTTTAGATGTATTAAAAAGAAATGAAAACACAAAGGATGGAAAGTTGATACTTGTTACAGCTATAAATCCAACCCCGGCTGGGGAAGGCAAGTCTACGGTTACAATAGGGCTTGGACAAGCCTTATGTAAGCAAGGTAAAAATGCAGTGATAGCCTTAAGGGAACCATCACTTGGTCCGGTATTCGGAGTTAAAGGTGGGGCCGCTGGAGGCGGATATGCTCAAGTGGTTCCAATGGAGGACATAAATCTGCATTTCACGGGAGATATGCATGCAATAACTGCAGCCAACAATTTACTTTCGGCAGCGATAGATAATCATATTCATCAGGGCAACGAACTAAGAATTGATAGTAGGAAAATTATATATAAAAGAGTAATGGATATGAATGATAGGTCACTTCGAAACATCGTAGTTGGACTTGGTGGAAAACCTAATGGATTTTCAAGAGAAGATGGCTTTATGATAACCGTTGCGTCAGAGATAATGGCCATTTTATGTTTATCTTTAAATCTTATGGATTTAAAGAAAAGAATGGGTAAAATTTTAGTAGCTTACGACCTAGAAGGCGGGCCGGTTTATTGTGAAGACTTAAAGGTGAATGGTGCAATGACATTACTTATGAAGGATGCTATAAAACCAAATCTAGTTCAGACCCTTGATAACACACCTGCCATAATACATGGAGGACCTTTTGCAAATATTGCCCATGGATGTAATAGTATACTCGCTACGAAAATGGCACTAAAATTAGGAGATTATGTTGTGACTGAAGCAGGATTTGGGGCAGATTTAGGTGCTGAAAAATTCTTTGATATTAAATGTAGATATGGGAATTTAAAGCCAGAGTGTGTGGTTCTTGTAGCTACAATAAGAGCACTAAAACATCATGGTGGAGTAAAAAAGGATAAATTAAACGAGCCAAGCGTAGAAGCTCTCTCAAAGGGAATAGAGAATTTAGAAAAGCAAATAGAAAATATAAAGAAATATGAAGTTCCAGTAATAGTTGCAATAAATAAATTCATGACGGATACTGATGAAGAGATTGGGTATATAATTGAATATTGTGGCAAAATTGGTGTTAAGGTTGCGTTAACACAGGTTTGGGAAAAAGGGGCAGATGGAGGTCAAGAATTAGCCGATAAGGTGTTAAATATTTTAGAAAATAAAGGGAGTAACTTTAAGGTCTTATATGATGACAAACTTTCTATAAAAGAAAAAATACACACTATTGCCACGGAAATATATGGGGCTGATGGAGTGGAATACAGCCCATCTGCAAATAAGCAGATTGCTGAAATAGAAAAACTAGGCTTAGATAAGGTTCCTATATGTGTTGCTAAAACTCAGAATTCTCTCTCGGACAATCCGAGTCTTTTGGGAAGGCCGACAAACTTTACGATAAATATAAAAGAAGTAAAAATTTCGAATGGGGCTGGTTTTGTTGTAGCCTTAACAGGAAATATAATGACAATGCCTGGTCTTCCTAAGGTGCCAGCAGCAAATAAAATGGATATTTTTGAAGATGGAACCATATCCGGTTTATTCTAATTAATAAAAAATTGCTATAGATTATATCTATAGAAAATTTATTTTTTTTGAATACACAGAAACATGAAATATTACTTGCAAAAAACGGATATACAGAATTCATTTTATATGCTATCATTATTATGGACGGGAATTTTTATGTCTTATAAATAGGAGGTATGGGTATGGATAAGGTAGATAATTTAATTCATATTATAAAAAAATCCCATAAAGGTGGTGGGGATTCTAAAATAGAAATGCAACATAACCTACATAAATTAACTGCAAGAGAAAGATTACAACTTATTTTAGATGAAGGTTCATTTATCGAAATTGGCACGTTAGTGAGAAACGATGGTGCCGGAGTAATAACTGGATAAATGAACCTTCATCTAAAATAAGTTGTAATCTTATTTTAGATGAA
>JANZQE010000077.1:0-12427 GCA_038040705.1 Clostridium sp.
TTTCAAAACTTTCCGCTCCGTTAAGATCATCTTCTAATATCCTATCAAAATACTCTGACAGTGGTCCCTGGCCTTCCTTAGGACCAACTATATTATAAGTACTAATAATTCTAGGTTTACTCTCAATTACCACTGTCTGATCGCCGATTCTTCTACCCATTTAATCACCACCTAAAAAAATAATATAAAATTCCAACAATTACAGATGAACCAATTCCATAAACTAAAACCGGGCCTGCTATTATAAACATTTTAGCAGCTACACCAAAAATAAATCCTTCTTTTTTAAATTCCATTGCGGGTGCGACAATTGAATTTGCAAAACCAGTAATTGGAACAACAGAACCTGCTCCAGCAAAATCTCCTAGCTTATCATATACCCCTATGCCAGTAAGTATAGCTCCTAGAAATATCATAACTACGGAAACATAAGTCCCTAGTTCATCTTTAGGAACACCCCTATTCGTGAAAAAATCGCTTACAAATTGACCAATTACACATATCGTTCCTCCAACCCAAAAAGCATTAAAACAGTGCAAAACTAAATTAGGTTTAGGATTTTTACTAGAATTAAGGCTGTCAAATTTTTTTCTAATTGTTTTTTCATCTACTTTCATGAAATAGCCTCCTTGTAGTTCTCTAAAGTTGTCTCTTTGTTATTGTTTACATTAATATAATTTTTAGTCAAAAAAATAAGATGAGTTTACAGATAAACAACTTCAAATTTAACTATTGAAGTTGTTTATCTATATTTCATCTTATCCACTCAATTTTTCTTTCATTATTTTCAAAACTTTCTTTTCAATTCTTGAAACCTGCACTTGGCTAATTCCCATCATTTTCGCCACTTGAATCTGCGTATTGTCTTTAAAATACCTTAGCATAATTATTTGCCTTGATTTTGCATCAAGTTTTCTAAGTGCTTCTTTAAGAGCTATTTTATCTAAAACTTCATTATCTTCTTCATATTTTTCACTTAATTTATCTATTAGTAAAACTGGTGCACCATCTTCTTGGTGTATTGTATCGAATAAATACTGCATGTTACTAGCAGATTCTAGTGCGTATACTATATCTTCCTTTTGCACTCCTGAAAAAACCGATAGTTCTTCGATAGTAGGGTCTCTGCCCAATTCTTTTGTTAGAGTATCTTTATCATAATGTAATTTTCGCGCAGTATTTTTAACGCTTCTACTTACTTTTATAATCCCGTCATCCCTAAGAAATCTTTTGATTTCTCCTATTATCATAGGCACGGCATATGTAGAAAACTTTACATTATATTTAGTATCAAAATTTTTAATCGCTTTTACAAGTCCAATGCACCCAATTTGAAATATATCATCATACTCATAGCCTCGATTAAGAAACTTTTTACTTATTGATGCAGCTAACGGCAAATTCATTTCTACTAACCTATCCAGTGCACCTGGTTCTCCGATTTTGGCCATCTGAATAAGATGCACATTATCATCATAGTTATAATTATTTTTTTTCACTATTTTTTGATCCATAATATTCCACCTAACTTAAAGGAGTAAATAGCTTTTTCATAGTTATACTTGTTCCCCTACCTTTATCAGACTTTACTTCTAAGCTATCCATAAAGGAATCCATTACAGTAAATCCCATACCTGATCTTTCTAAATCTGGGCGTGATGTATATAATGGTTGAAGCGCCAGATCTAGATTGTCAATCCCTTTTCCTGTGTCGCACACTATCACTGTTAATTCATTTCCATCAATAATAGCTTCGATAGTGATCATCTCCTCTTCACTATCATAGCCATGAATAATTGCATTAGTAACTGCTTCTGATACCGCTGTTTTAATATCGTTAATCTCTTCAATTGTAGGATCTAATTGAGTAGCAAATGCCGCTACCGCTACTCTTGCAAAACCTTCATTCTGGGATTTACTTAAAAATTCAATTTTAATTTTATTGTGACACATTTTAATCCCCCCACTAAATATTCTTTATAGCTTGTTCAACATCATCGTATGACATTATAATCTTAAACATTCCTGACAATTCGAACACTCTTTTTACCGAAGATTTAATATTAGTTACACATACTTCTCCATTTCTCATGTGTAACTTTCTGTATCTACCTATAACTACCCCAATACCAGAACTATCCATGAAGGATACACCATTGAAATCCATAATTAGCTTATTAAATCTATCTCGGTCTAAACGGTCATCGATAATATTCCTTACCTCTTCTGAACTATGATGATCTAATTCTCCAGACATGTAAACTATCAATTTATCTTGGCTATTCTCAAAGTTTAAATGCATTTTCTTCCCCCCAAATAATTTGAAATTAAATAATTTTTAAATACTCTCTAAATATTATTTCTACTCTATATATTCTACAAAATACATAATTTCCCTTCTTTTTTTGTAACATTTATTCATTTTTTTATATTATCCCCATTTTTATATCTTTTCATACAATAATAATTAAAATAAACAAAAGAAAATTGCATTGCAGATGGAACACTCTTCACAATTTTCTTTAGATGTTATATAATTATAGTGATTACTCAGTGGATTTTTTAAAAAAAATAACATTTGTTGCGTAAAAACAACAAATGTTAAAAATACAGTTTACTAAAATCTATTAATAGTGGCGTAATATAATGTTTTATATGATATTTATACTATTTTTGCATTTATGCAACGTGTTTCATTTTTACAACAGTTATTTCCCCAAATATCTTTACTTTTTTAATTTTAATACTAAAACCTTGGCTTTTCCTTTTAAAACTACTTCTTGCTGTTCATTTAGACAAAACGTATCAAGTATAAGAATTTTCTTTTTTTCAATTATCTCAGTAATAATAACCCTTGCTATGATTGTGTCACCAATTCTTACAGGTTTTAGAAACTCAAAACTTTGTTCTAAATATATATTTCCTCCCCCAGGTAATTTTGTTCCAAGTAAGGCAGAAATTAGCCCACCAACTAATTGTCCATGAACTATTCTACCCTTAAAAAAAGACTTTTTAGCTTTTTCCTCATCCATATGCACATAATTATAGTCGCCTGTAATTTGTGCATAAAGCTCTACTTCACTCTCTGTAAATTTCTTTACGTACTCGTCGCTTTGACCTACATGAAAATCTTTAATGTCTGGCATTTCATTCCTCCATTATAAAAAAGTCTAGCATTACTATCAAATATAGTTAAATCATTCCATTTATACTAAGTGAACACCATCTAACTAATTCACTCATTATTAACATACCATCCCAAGGCGAATCATATAAATTCATATATCCAATTTTTACAACTCTATCTACACCTAAAGCGGTTATCTTATCTGTAAAATCTATAGTTTTTTTAAAATCTTTTGAGGCAATCCCGATAGTTTGTATGTTTTTAGTAATCATTGGGAATACCTCAGATATATCCTCCACCTGCTTTAAAAATATAGTCCGTCCTGTAATTGGCTCCTCAAGTTTTAATTCACTATCAATTAGTATCGTATATTGAAGTCCCCTACTTGTGTAAATCCGCTTATCTAAACACAGTAAGTATTCACCTCTTTTATTAATTATTTTTGCAGCTACAGCCTCTTCTAATTCTATATTAGTATATCTTTTAATTATTTTATCAAACTTTAGACTTAACATTTGCGCTACTTTTTCTGCGGACAGCTTACTTTTCTCTAAAAACAATACTTGAGGGGAGGAACATGCCTTTTGATCAAATGAGACTATATCTGTAATCAAATTTTCAAGGTACTCTTCGAAATCATCACTTTCAATTGCCGACCTATCAAAAACTGCAAAAGAATACTTAGGTCCAAAGATTAAGTCCTTACATGTAGCTTTTTTAGGTAAAAGAGATATAGCTTCAACTGCTATTTTACCACCCCAAACTATTCGTGCATCAGCTTTTAAAGACATTTGAGAATTGTGATATACATCTTCGCTATTAAAATAAATAAAGGCAATATTTTTTAATATAACCTTAGAAGAATATGTATTTCCCTGATACTCAATAACAATATCATCCAAAAGTTTCAGTAATTCATATACTACACTAATACTTCTCTTAGGCACACGAAAAATGTTTGCATTCTTACATAAGATACTCTGTAGTACAGAATAAATTCCAAGTGTAGGTACATTACTAGCCATCCAATGGCAAACTATACCCTTTGGTTGTGCTTTAATGTATTTTCCATCCTCTACCTGTACAAAATTATTTAGGTATTCGATATTACCTAGGTTAAGCTTTAACTGTTTTTCCATATTTGCTTTCTTTAAATAAAAACTTAAAAAGGGAACTCCTTCCATTTTTAATATTCCTCTGTTCGATCTAATTTTTTTACTATATTCATCTATCATAAGTATTATAACTTCTATAGGAAATTCATAAAGCTCGGAAAGACTTTTGTTTAAACAAGCATCTATTTTATCAAAGTCTTCAAATGATACTCCATTTTCAAAGAATTCTCCATTTAGTCCATAACAATTTATCATCTTCCTATCTCCTTTTCCGCAAAGGTATCTCCGCATCCTCTAATTTCAGCCTTATCCACTCGAGATTTAAATCTAAAATACTTACCGCATCTACCACAAGGACAATCATCTACACCTATAAATTCACCAATATCCTCAGTTAGAATAGCTTGTGATGGATAACTAGAGCCTAATACACTCATAACCTCTATAAGCCCTGATTCACCAACCTTCACTTCTTCTAAAGTCTGTATATCCCTTATAATTACCTCTGCAAAATTTGGTACATGTTTATGTCCATACTCACAGTCAACAAAAACCACACCTACCTGTTCCACTAATCCATAAAAATCTATAACGTTAGCTGAACTTGTGTTAAATATATTTGCTACGGTCTCTGAAAATTCTTTTTTTTCTATCTTTTGAGAAATAAGTTTTTTCCACCCACCACTATGTAACAACTTTAAATTAGGCATATCTACCTTTATACCCTCTTGTTTTAACACTTTCAGAAATTTAGACCACACTATATATGTAAATCCATAAACTAATATTTCCTCATCCTTATATTTTAATGCAAACTCACGAAGCCTATCTATATTTAATTTAAGTTCCCCATTTTCTTTGTCCATAACATAAATAATTCTATTACCAAAAGTACTTACCCCTCTTATAGCCGCACCGCGTGCAGTTATAGTATCCCCTTTCTTATTACTATCTGCAGAGTCTATAATAAGCATGGGTCTTCTACTTCCTCCTAAAAAACTTTTTAATGTACTTGTAAGCCCTTGTGTTTGCCTTATTGAAGTCTTTTTATCTAAATATATTTTACTAGGAATTCCTGTGGTTGTAGCACTAGAATTAAGAACTCTTACAACCTGCTCCATGGTGCATATTCTAAGATCAAAATATTTAAACATATTTACTGGTATATATGGAACTTGCTCTAATGTTTTAATATTATTAATGTCTATACCTAATTTGTCATACATAGCTCTTAGGTTTGGGTTATTCCTATTGTGTTCTAGTTGAAATAATATAATACTTAGAAGTAACTTATCCTTCTTTTGCTGCTTCATATTAAACTGTTCGCCTAGTACTAGCTCATCTATTAATTCTAATTCCTCCATCTAATTTCCCCCTCTTGCCTTTACTTAATATCTTTAAGATTTTTTAATAACACCTTCCCTGAAGAATTTTTTGGAAGCGCCTTTAGAAATTCTATATACCTTGGAGCTTTATACGAGGGTAACTGCTTTTTACAAAACTCTGATATATATTTAAAATCTATAGAAGATTTATTTTCTATTAATACTACAAATGCCTTTACTGCTTCACCTAAAAGCTCGTCGCATACTCCAATAACCGCACATTCTACTACCTGAGGAATTTGCGCTATTACATCCTCTATTTCCTTTGGACTTATTCTATTTCCGCCACTTTTAATAATATTTTTTTCTCTTGAAACTATATAGATAAACCCCTCACCATCTACTTTGGCTAGATCTCCTGTATATAAGTATCCACTTCTTATAACTTTCGCAGTTTCGCTATTATCGTTAAAATAGCCCTTCATTATATTTCCACCCCGAGCAGCAATCTCGCCTATTTCTCCAGGTTCCACTCTCTTTCCTTCGCTATTTAAAACTATCAATTCAGTTCCACTAATTCCTTTCCCTATGGAATTCATCTTTTCATTAATTAAATGTGGTGGCAAATAAGATAACCTTGATGTGGCCTCAGTTTGACCATACATTATGAAGATATCTACTCCTATTAAAACATCTATAAGCTCTTTTATAAAAGTCTCTGATAGCTTCCCCCCCGCTTGAGTTATGTATCTTAGTGTAGGTAACTTAGTTTTTTTTATATCTGTCATTCTAAGTAATATTTGAAAATTGCTAGGCACACCTGAAAATCCTGTGCAATTATACTTATTTATATCATCAATAACTGTTTGAGGAAACATAAATCTATTATTAATAACAATACTCCCACCTACCCTAAAATGGGTATGCAAAATTGAAGTACCATAGCAATAGTAAAAAGGTAGTACCATTTCCACTCTATCCTGCTTCGTAATACTAAGATATTCTATTATGGAATTTGTGTTAAACATAAGATTATAATGAGTAAGCATTACTCCCTTAGGCTTTCCTGTGGACCCAGAAGTGAACAGTATAACAGCCACATCCTCTTTTGTATCTACATCTATACTATAATTATCTTTACTTATATCTATAAAATTATACTCAAAGCACTCTGTATAAATCTCAACATCATCAGAAACCAATTGTTTTATTTTAGAAGCAAATTTATTCTGAGTAAATATTAATTTAATATTTAGAGAATCAACAATAAACTTTATTTGATTACTATTTAAATCTGGATTTATAGGAACACAAATAGCACCACTTTTAATTATTCCAAAATAATTTTCAATAAAAAAATTAGAATTCGCTGAAACCAAAAGTACAGCATCTTTTTTAGAAAGCCCCTTTTTTTTTATGAAGGAAGCTTTCTTATTCACATTTTCAAATATTTCTTTATAACTTATTTCATTTTCAAAAATCACAGCTGTTTTATTGTGTTTTGATGAAAACTGGAAAACATAATCAGTAAAGGTCATATCTTAACGCCATATTTTTCAAGCATTTTCTTAATACCACCTATAGTATACATTCTAGAAATATCAACCACCTCTAATGATATGTCAAAAATTTCTTCTAAAGTTGTTACAAGATCGACATGTCCTAGAGAATCCCAAGAATCTATATCATCAGGCCCCAAATCATCATTTATATCTTCCACCGTTTTAAAATCAAACACATCGCATAATACCTTGTTTAGTTTTTGTAAATTGTTCATAATAATTCCTCCTAAGTAGTTTAATTTACTTTATTTATAGCAATATATATGCCAACTTTGCACTCTAAAAGAAATATTACACTTCGCCAAGTATAATTTTTTTCTCTTCTTCGTCAAAACCGAAATAATCATAAAGATAATTATTGTCTTTGTAATCAACATCTAACATTGTTGGCATACATAATTTCATTAAATTGTTCGGATAATATTCATAGGCATCTTCGCCTAGTTTCTTTGCAAATGTTTTAAAATAAAATTCATATATTTTGCTATTCAATAAAAATAATAAAAAATCGTAAGTAAAAGGCACATTTTCTTTTAATATAAGTGCATATACATCTGCACTAAAGTAACTTCCCTTGTCAAGTGCGAACCTATTACTGCTAGCTTTAAAGGGGAAAACTATCTTCTCTCCTTCAAATATGCTTTGCTTTCTGCCCCATTGAAGTTCGTACCATTTCCTGATACCTCTGACGCATTCTCTTCTTTTTAATAGCTTTTCCTTTTGTTTTCCAATATAAGCAATGGCACTTGGATACTCTTTGGAGTTATTAATCAAATCCGAATATATTATGTAACTATCTTTTCTTAGAACTTCATTTCTCCCTATGTAACTGCTCTTAATCCAAGGTTTTATTATGTTTTTCTCTATATTTTCTCTTTTAGAAGTATCCTCCGTAAGTACAAAAGCTTTATCACAACCTGTTATAACTCCTTGATAACTATTACATATATTACTTAGATGAGTAAAGCTTCTTTGCTCTATTTTATTTATTATATTTCTATGTTTTTCATCCCTTAATATCCAGCCCTTGTTATTTAGTTCATTTTGATTAATGAAAAATCTATTAAACTCATTTCCCATTTTTAAAAATAAACTGTTGTAAAACTTTATGTTATTTTTACCTTTTACGTTTATTGGTTTAATAATTTCAATTTCATTTTGCTCTTTTTGATGGTTTGTTATAAACATAATTACAGGATCTATTCCAACCTTTTTAAATGGTCTTATCCCGTAAAAATCAATAATTCTGTCTATGGTACATACTCCTTTTAAAACTTTTCGCAAATTTTCTCCACTGGGTGACTCTAAAAAATATCTTGAAGTTATAAACGTAAGTTTTCCCATGTTTAAAAGATCATCTATTGCCTTTTTAAAAAAGCAATAGGACAAATCGCCTTTATCTCTATATACTTCACTGTATCTGATTTTTAGATACTCTCCATATTCCTTATCTATAGATTTTTTACCAACATAGGGTGGATTGCCTAAGAAAATATCATATTTATGGACCTTCACATATAATAAAAAATCATCATTATAAATATTACAGCAAATACTACCCCTGCTTAAATCGTATAAATCGATAATAAGTATCTTTACTGCTATATCATCAATATCAAAGCCATATAGATTATGTCTTATTATATGTTCATCAATGCATTCAATATTAATATTCAAGCCGTTTTTTTCATTTATTACGGATAAATTTTTTATATATATATTTCTAAGAAATTTAAAACAAGGAATTAATATATTTCCTGTTCCACAAGAAGGATCCACAATTTTTATATATGGGTTGTCTATTATCTGCTGCGTCTTTATGGTGTTTTCAATCATATAAGAAGCTATAGGTCCTGGAGTGTACACTGTACCTTTTTCTTTATTATTTTTGATAAACTCATAATAAACTTCACCAAAAGACTTTTGCAGAGGTGTTTCTATTTCATTTTTATAATTTTCTAAGGCAATTATTTTGAACATATCGTCTATTGGACTTAAAATAATATTATGTAATTCACATATTTTATGTTTGAACATATCTAACATTTATTATCTCCCACCTATTTTGTTGTACTATAACCATAGGCTACATACAAACTATGCATAGCCCGTATGTAGCCTATATTTAAAAGTATATCATAAATTCTTAGTATGTTGAACTATATAATACTATCATTAACAATTGCTAATACTTCATCTCGCTTTTCTCTTCCACATTTCACTAATTGTTTACATTTAGAGGTAATTTCATCTTTATATGTTTCGTCTTTAATACTAGAAAGATTTATTTTAACATTTAGAATAGCACTCTCAATGGATGCTTGAAGCATTAAAGCTGCCACTCCCGCATCAGATATAGCATTTTTGTTCCCGAGTTCGGCTGCTATTTTAACATGCATATATATTTTATATGATTCTTCTGCAACCTTCAAAGGAATTTCGAGTGCTGCTTTATATCCTTCTTGTATCTTTTGACTCCTTATTTTCTTTTCTTCATCGCTTTGTTTGGGAAGTTTAAATGCTGACATCAAATTTAAAAAAACTTCCGCATCACTGTTCATTAAGTCCAAAAATTCTTCCTTATGATTAAGGCATTGTTCTAAATTTTTGTCAACGATCATTTTATCTTCCTCACTGTATGCATTGTATACCTTTTTATCTACAGTTAAATTAAACACCATTGCACATAGAGCACTAGATAACGATGACCCAAAGGCTGCAACACTTCCCCCTCCCGGTGCAGGTGAATTTGATCCTAGCTCACCAATAAATTCTCTAACAGTTTTTTGGTCTAACATTTTATAATCTCCTTTCTAAAAATTTAGTTTTCTACAACAATTTTACCATTTTTTATAACTATTTCTACAGCATTTGCTCCAAAATGATATATTAAATAATTTAAATTCTTGCTATTAAAAACAACAATATCGGCTTTCTTTCCTACTTCAATGCTTCCTATTTCCTTTTCACGGTTTATTGCACATGCTGCATTTATTGTCATTGCATTGATAATCTCCTCTGGGAACATTTTCATACCAAAACAAGCAAAGGTCATAACCGTTTGTAATGATTCTGTGGGTGAAGTACCTGGGTTGCAGTCTGTAGCTAAAGCCACTGTTACGCCTTCATCTATCATTTTTCTAGCTCTTGCAAAATTGTTTAACATTAAGTAAAAGGAGGTTGACGGCAGTAATACAGCCACCACATCATTTTCAGCTAATGCCTTAATTCCTACGTCTGACGCTGCAATTAAATGTTCTGCCGATGTAGCTTTTAGTTCACCTGCAAGTTCAGCACCCTTAACTGTTTTAACTTCATCTGCATGGATTTTTATATTAAGTCCAAACTTTTTACCAGCCTTTAGAATGCGTCTACATTCTTCTACTGAAAATACACCTTCCTCACAAAAACAATCAATAAATTCTGCTAGTTTGTTTGCACTTATGTATGGAATCATATTATCAATTATGTTTTCAATGTAACCTTCCCGGTCCATTTTGTATTCCTTTGGAAGTGCATGAGCTCCCATAAATGTGGAGACTATATCTATAGCTTGAGTACTATTCAAAGTCTTATTTACACCAAGGATTTTAACTTCAGTTTGTAAATCAAGCCCATATCCTGATTTACTTTCCACAGTAGTAGTACCATGTCTTAGCATTACATCTAGTCTTTTTCTACTTTCTTCTATCAGTTGCTCTACTTTAATACTTCTAGTATTTTCTACGGTGCTAAGTATTCCCCCACCACTTTTTAATATTTCAATATACCCCACCTTGTTTAGCTTTAGAGGCAATTCATTTTCTCTTGAGCCAGCATATACAACATGGGTATGCGGATCTATAAGGCCTGGAGTAACAGTCCTACCAGCTCCTTCAATAACTGTGGTGTCACCATTTATATATTTTTTGTAACCATCGCCTTCTCCTACTGCTTTTATTCTGTCATTTTCAATAACTATATACCCATTTTCTTTAATTTTGGCATCCTTCATCTCTTCACGTTTCTTCCCATAACTTCCGTCGCAAGTAACTAGACAATCAATATTTTTTATTATAATAGACAATGTATTTTCCTCCAATCCGTATAAACTATTTTAAAACATTATTCCCAAATTCTCTTTTCTAAAACTTGCTGCATTGAAAAGTCTTCTATTTGCAAATAATATTCTGCACATTGAATTAATGCATCCATAGGTAATAGTCCAATAACTTCACTTCCTACCACAGTCACGCCATAGCGTTTTGCTTCCATCTTGACCATTTCAAAAGCTCTATATATTGCTGTTTTTTCATAATTAACTAGATTCATAGACACTTGTGTTATATTTCTTTCCTCCAATTTTACTCCCATGGCTTTTACAAATTTTAAACCCCCACCAATATTTCTAACCGTTTTAGCTATTTTATCAGCAATTTCAAGGTTATCTGTTCCTAAATTCACATTAAAAGCTACTAGTGGAACTCTCGCACCTATTGCAACGCAACCACCTTTTACGTTAACCTCAGATAAGCCGTAATCTGGTACCCATTTATCTTCTTTAATCTTTTCAAAGAATCCTTCGTATTGTCCTTTTCTTACCGCAGCTAAATTTTCTCTATAGGTAGCAGCAGCAGCTTTTTCATATAAATATACTGGTACATTGAATCTATCTGCAATTTCACTTCCCACCCTATTTGCGAGTAAAACACATTCCTCCATAGTAACCCCACTAATCGGAACAAAAGGCACTACATCTAAGGCTCCCATTCTAGGGTGTGCACCGGTTTGAAGGCTCATATCAATATTTTCGTAAACTCTTGCTGCCATATCTAATATAGCCTTTTCTACCTTCTCAGGTGTTCCGAGAAAAGTAACCACTGTTCTGTTATGATCACTGTCTGATGAGTAATCTAGTAATTTTATTCCTTCCGTGCCTCTAACTGCATCAATAATTTTTTCAATCACTTCGCTATTTCTTCCTTCACTAAAATTAGGAATGCATTCCACTATTTTCGCCATTTTGTTTTCCTCCTAAAATTTATTATAACATCTTACCACTATTGTAATTTAAACTAGTACCTTTATCTTTTGTTCTACTCTTTTTAATATGGATTCATCCTGAATTAACTTAGTTACCTTATCTAATTCAACATACATAACTACATCTTTTTCAATAAAATCTACATTTTCTCGTACAACTTCATAAGCTTCCTTTGTACCTACTCCTAAATCATATCCTTCTCTAAAGTCTATAGCTTGACAAGCTGCCATAATTTCAGTAGCTAATACTCTTTGAACATTTTCAATAATATCTCT
>JANZQE010000078.1:0-3454 GCA_038040705.1 Clostridium sp.
ATAAGGATATTGAGCAGGAGAGAATATTTAAGGAGAAAAGGCAGCAATATCAGGAGATAGTTGCTACCATACTTGAGTTTGCTATAGGTAAGAGAAATACTGATTTTAAAGCTTTAATCGAGTTTTATAGTTCTAAAGGCGAGGAAGACTATAAAAGACTTGTGCCTACAATAAGGATGCTAGCAGAGGTCATTATAGAGTTTCTAAGAATTGGTGATATTGATGTAAATTACTTAGTAGAGAGTAGTGGAAAAGATTATGTTAATGAAGAGATAGAATTTGATTTTAAAACAATTCTAGTCCAAGAAATAAGTAAAAAATATAGGTTAGCTAATGTAAATATGATTAAATTCTATAAATCACCCTTTGGTGAAAAGGTAGAAGTTAAGGAATGGTCAGAGGAAACGGATGAAACTGATCAAATGGATTTTACGACTATTAATATTGTAAAGTGTCCTAATTTTATTATGGAAGTAGAATAGGAGGAGAAAATATGTATTCAATGGATGATATAAAACTTGCTTTAAGGGTATATAATTTTCTTCAGCAGCACGGAGAACTAACTAAGAATGCGGATAAAGAATTATATAACAGTTTTAATGAAAATAATGTACGAGATATCCTTATTGAAGTAGGTGAAGAGGTACAGGTACATATAAATAAATATGATGATACTATTTATCTTATTCCTTATGTGGATAATGAGTTTTTAGGCTACAAGAGAGCGGAGCTAAAAAGAGAAATATTTGGTAGAACAGATGTTAGAAATATAGAGTATTTTCTTTCTATGTATATAATCATTGTACTTATATCTGAGTTTTATAGTGGAAGAGGGTCAAATGTTCGAACGCGAGATTTAATTGATATTGGAGAAATAGATGAAAAGATTACAGATAAACTGGAGTTTCTACAGGAAAAGGATACCAAACTTCTGCAAGAGGAAACCAGTCTTGCTATTTCTGATATATCTAAATATTGGTTCACTCTTATAAATGAGGATGATAGTACTAAGATAAGAACTAGAAGATGGTACATTTATCAAATTTGTAGATTCCTAAAAAGTGAAAATCTAGTAAATATTCAGGATGAAACAGTAATTATACCAACTAATAAAATGAATAGATTAGTATTGAATTACTTTCTTGATTATGAGAGGCTTTCTGAAATCAACAAAATTTTAGATTCTAAAAAAGAGGATAGTGGTGATGTAAATAATGCCTAAGTTAAGTAAAACTAGAATAATTAATTTGAATTACAATGATGGTAAGAGAACCATATACAATCAGATTTTTGATTATAAAAATGGCAGTAGTACCTTGTTTTCTATGGATAATGGAGTGGGGAAGACTGTACTCATTCAGTTTTTCATACAACCTTTTATAAAAAGTAAAAGAGATTTATCAGGAAGAAGCTTTGAAGATTATTTTACTAATAATACCCCTACTTATATTATGCATGAAGTAGTTTTAGATGGTGGATATGAAAAGCTTATGGTAGGCATGGTTATTAAAAAAGAAAACACCAATGAAGAAGAGAAAAGTAAACTTAGAATACTAGCTTTTACTCATAAATACTCTAAGGAAAGTGACTATGATATAGAGAATATTCCCTTCATAGAAACTGAAGGTGGACTTCAAAAGATATTAAGGTTTAGAGAGGCAGAAGAAAAATTGAAAAATTATAGTAGAGGAAAAATTAATTTCAAAATCTATAATTTTAATGACAGTACAAAGAAAAATGAATATTTTAATGAACTAGATAGCTATAGAATTAACCATAAAGAATGGGAAGAGATAATTAAAAAAATAAACAATGATGAATCTGGATTATCTAACCTATTTGAGAAGTGTAAGGATGATGAGGCCTTAATTAAATTAGAAATTTTGCCTGTGATTGAAAGTAAGATAAATGGTGATGCGGGTCAAATATCAAGCATTAAAAGTAATCTTAAAGAATACATAGAAAGCTATAAAAGAAGTAAAAACTCCATAGAGGAAGTAAAGGGTCTTGAGGAATTTCTAATTGAAAGTGAAGGGATACTTCCACTGTTTAGT
This sequence comes from Clostridium sp., assembly GCA_038040705.1. Lineage (GTDB taxonomy): Bacteria > Bacillota > Clostridia > Clostridiales > Clostridiaceae > Clostridium_AD. Next base: position 2,055 of record JANZQE010000078.1, read on the forward strand.
AAGGGAGAAGACAAGCAACAGGAACTTTTGGAGGTTACTAATAAATTATATTCCACATGCCTTAAAGTGGATGAGGTTACTAATCTTAAAACCAAGGAAAAACAGGATTATGAAAGTCTTATTGACGATTTAAGTAGCGAAATGAAGACTGTAATTCATGAAGAACTCTCCTATGAATATAGTAATTATAGCTTAAACATAGATCAACTTCAAAAGGAAATTGATATTTTAGAGGGGGATCTAAATAAGCTTCAGCTTAGAAGTGAAGAAATAAGTAAATCCCTATCAGTGCAACAAGCTGCGGAATGTTTTGCAGAAGTTAACCACAACAAGCAGAAGCTTTCAGAAGTTGTAGAGAGAATATCAAATTTTGAAAAAGAAGATAGTGAAATAAACCTAAACATCAAAAATTATAGGTTTTCATTGAATGTGCTTTATGGTGATAGAATAAAGGATTTAAAAGGCGCACTTAATATTCTCAAAGAAAAATTGCAAGAATTGCTAGCAAAGAAGCATAGTGAGGAAGATAAAGAGAAGAGTATTAGAAAAGAACTTATAAACATTAAAAGTAATATTTCAAGTAGAAAAACTGAAATAAAAACCTATGAAGCACTAGAAGTAAAATTTAAGGATAAGTATGAAGAATTCTATATAACTCGTAATCCATTTTTTAAAACTTATGAGGCTAAAGAGCTTAAGAATTATATGAGCGGACTCGACAAGAAGTTTTTAGCAGTGGAAAATGACAAAAAGAAAAATGCTAATGACATCCTTACAACAAAGGATAGGATTACTACTCTAGATCAGAAGAAATCAGATATGCAAAAGAATCAAAATAAGTTAGTTTTAGAAAATAGTGAAAAGAATCAAGAGCTAAAGGATTTTAATGCACAAACTAAGGATATTCTGAAAATACTAGCTATTAGAGGACTTAAAGAAGATGTGGTAACCTTTAAGGATAAAGCTAGAGAAGATACGCAGGCAGAACTTCTTATACTTAACCAGCAGGAGGAGAACCTTCAAAGGCAAAAGAGCGAAGTAAGCCTGGAATTACAAAAATTAAAAACAGGTTTCGTTGAAATTCCAAAGGATTTAGAAAAAGAACTTAAAGAGAGAGGTATAGTCTTTGAGCATGGATTAAGTTGGCTTAAAAAATACCAAGGTTCATTTGAAGAGAAGAAAGAAATTATAAAGAATAATCCTTTTATACCTTACTCATTACTTATAAATAGAGGGGACTACGAGATATTAACAAAAGAAAATCTTCAGATATTTTCTTCAATACTTATTCCTATAATTGATAAAAATAAGCTTAATGAATTAAGGGAAGTTGAAGTTATAAATAATGTTTTAAAAATGGGTAGTCAAGACTTCCTTTTATCATTTAATGAGTTATTGCT